>PTKD01000082.1 GCA_002938115.1 Alphaproteobacteria bacterium MarineAlpha9_Bin7
GCGTCTCGGAATCCGTGTCTCCGGTGTTAGAAATGACAGAGATTCAAACTCGACTGCTCAACCAACGTGGACCAGCAGTCTTATTTGAGAACGTTGCCGACACAGTACGTAAATTTGACATGCCCGTTTTGGTCAATCTTTTTGGCACCACCCAACGCGTTGCATGGGGCATGGGCAAGGAACCTTGTGAATTAAGGGCCTTGGGGAAGACGCTCGCTGCCCTTCGACAACCCGAGCCACCCGGTGGTTGGCGCGAAGCCGTAGAAATGCTGCCCCTACTTAAGACGGCATTGTCTATGAAACCAAAGACAGTCTCAGCTGGACCCGTTCAAGAACTTTTCCTTAAGGGAAAAGATGTTGATCTCGCAACGATGCCCATACAAACCTGTTGGCCCAATGAACCGGCTCCACTAATAACCTGGCCTCTAGTGGTCACAAAAGGCCCTGGAAAAGAGGACGACGAGAACTTTAACCTCGGCGTATATAGAATGCAGGTCATAGGACGCAACCAAACATTAATGCGTTGGCTTGCTCACCGCGGTGGCGCCCAACATCACAAAAGTTGGTCGAGGAAACGGCCTGATCCTCTACCAGTCGCAGCAGTAATCGGAGCCGATCCGGCTACTGTCCTTTCGGCCGTCGCACCAATTCCGGAATCTTTATCGGAATATCAATTCGCTGGTTTACTTCGCGGCAAGAAAACAGAGCTAGTACGTTGCAAGACAGTCCCCCTCAAGGTTCCAGCTGAAGCTGAAATAGTACTCGAAGGACATGTATCGTTAGAAGACTATCGGGACGAAGGGCCTTACGGCGATCACACTGGCTACTACAACTCTGCCGAAAAATTTCCCGTGTTCACCATCAGCGCCATAACACGACGACGTAATCCGATTTACCTATCCACCTTTACAGGTCGCCCACCTGATGAGCCAAGTGTCCTTGGCGAAGCTCTAAATGAACTATTCATTCCACTACTGACACTACAATTTCCAGAAATTGTTGATTTTTGGTTGCCGCCTGAGGGATGTAGTTACCGCATCGCTATAGTCTCCATGAAAAAAACATACGCTGGGCACGCCAAGAGAGTCATGATGGGCGTATGGTCGCATCTGCGTCAGTTCCTCTACACAAAAATGATCATAGTGGTTGACGAGGACATCGACGCGCGCAATTGGCAAGACGTAATGTGGGCGGTGGCAACACGGATGGATCCCGTGCGCGATATCACTTTACTCGAAAATACTCCTATTGATTACCTTGATTTTGCGAGTCCGGAATCAGGACTTGGCGGGAAAATGGGACTAGATGCTACAAACAAAATTCCACCCGAAACACGAAGAAAATGGGGAATTAAAATATCCATGACCGAAGACGTAATTGCTCAGGTCACCGAAAAATGGGCCTCCTATGGGTTACCGGGAAGTGGGAAGTCTATCTGGAAATAAAGCAAATCTCATAGGTTCTCTGTAAACATAGGATAGACAAATTTTCTCCTCATTCTGTTGTGCTGCGAAGAAATAACGTAAACGGACAAACACGATGCTAAAAGCGTGCACCTTGATCCACCGTAAATCAGGAATGTCAGTAGAAGAATTCCAAACATATTGGCGCAACATTCACGCCGACATAGTAGTACAATTGCCGAATGTGCGTCGGTATGTGCAATCCCATCCTTTGATTCAAGAATACAAGAAACGCAATCTGATATACGACGGGCTTGCAGAAATATGGGTCGACAATACCGATGTCCTTCGCACTATGGCGGCCACAGATGCGTATAAGGACGTTGTTGATGATGAGGCTAATTTCATCGACCAGAAAAGAACCGAACTAATTTTAACAGAAGAGCACGTAATAAAGGATGGTTTGACGCCTGAGGATGGTGTGAAAAGAATTGGACTTCTTGTCCGTAAGCCAGGTATGGACGTAGAGTCATTTCAGCGGTACTGGCGCGGCGTTCACGGAAAACTAGCCTCGAAAATTCCTAGTATTCGTCGGTATGTGCAAAGCCACACGAAATTGTCAGGTTACAGGCGTGAGCCACAACCAAACTGGGATGGTATCGCCGCCACTTGGTTTGACTCTGTTGACGAAATGCGCGCCGGTCGTGCCACAGAAGCTTACAAAAACACACGTGCGGACGAAGGAAATTTCTTTGACGCGGGTGAGTCAAAATTTCTCATGACCAAAGAACATACGATCATCTCATGAACTATTGCTCGTCGTTATCCATGATAAACAAGGTCGTGTCTCACCGCCGAACAACCCCTCGCCTGCTTTCAGGTTAAAGGATGAATATTCAACAAGTTCTAGTGCTCCATTTGCCAGATTTGAAACCAAAACTGGCACCCTGAGAGACGGTGTATCTGCCGCATGAATCAGTCAACATTGCGAACCTTGTCCGAGTTTAACAATTCCATAATGCCGTCGCTCACAGTAAGGCCGCCCTTAACTTTTGCTTCCATTGCCGATTCAATTTGACGCACCTCTTTCAGTTCATCGATTACCCGATTCAAATTTTGCTGGGGGACGATAACAATGCCGTCACGGTCCCCCACAACAATATCGCCCGATGACACGGAAATTCCACCGAGCGTAATTGGTAGCCCGACGGTGCCGGGTCCGTTACGGGCAGGGGAGTTTGGACTGATTCCTCTGCAATACATGGGAATACCGACGCCCAACAATCCCGGGAGGTCTCGCAACACGCCGTCAGTAACGATGGCAAGAACACCTTTGTTTTTTGCCATATGCGCCATATTGTCTCCGATTACAGCTGCTCCCGTGTATCCTCCCGTTGCAACAACCAACACGTCACCAGGCTCCGCCAGAGCGAGGGCTCCGTGAGCTGCCAAGTTGTCTGAGGGACCTGTCTGGCAGGTGACAGCAACACCAAAAAATGCGCTACTTATATCATCCACCAGCGGCTTAATTCGGTAATCCAAGGCACCATTCCCATCCTGACTATCAACGACAAACCCGGTGGATGCTTTGTTGAAAGATTGCACCTGCGCATCAGTTGGCCGCCGAAATTTGCGCCGGACAGTCAGTACTGGCGAGTCTTTAATCATTTCACAATTACCCCATTCTATGAGCAGGCTGTCTTATTCTAGCATGGAACTGATCTCATCAACCTTCAGTTGCACAATGACAGGTCGAAATTTATTTCAAGCCAGGATATAGCTTTAATTGTACAGGACCAAAATGGCCCTGGCATCCATAGCAATGGAGCGAGATCAATGTCAGAACAAAAGCCCGATCCCGATTTTTTATCCGATTTCGTTTCCAAGGCCTGTGGCGCCGGCGCCGATGCAGCTGACGCGATTATGGTTAGTTCCATATCATCGAGCGCGAGTTGGCGACTAGGTCGCAACGAGGGCGTTGAAAGGGCCGAATCCAGCGACCTTGGCCTACGAATTTTTGTCGGCCAAGGCCAAGCCATAGTTTCCAGTACCGATTTGCAAACTTCTGCACTTAGTGAATTGATCGAACGGGCGGTAACTATGGCCCGAAACGCACCCGAAGACCCCTGCTGCGGTTTACCAGACAGCGACCAACTCGCTCAAAAGGTCGTGGACTTAGATTTGGCAGATACTGACATGCCGTCGTCTGCCACTCTCCTTGAGTTAGCGGCTTTTGCGGAAGACGCGGCTCGTTCAGTCGAAGGTATTACCAACACGGAAGGCGCCGAATCCAGCGCCAGTAAAAGTGCTATAACATTAGCTAACAGTGCCGGCTTCGCAGGCGGCTACCTGGCGACCAGCTTTGGTATCTCGGCTTCGGTGATTGCCGGCTCGGAAATGCAAATGGAGCGCGACTACGAATATTGTTCTACCCGTCATTTTAGTGACTTAGACCCGGCTTCAGATGTCGGAACACGTGCCGGAGTGAGGGCAGTCAGTCGACTCAATCCGCGGAAAGCTAAAAGCCAACAAGTGCCGGTGGTTTTCGACCCTCGACTTTCGGGAGGCTTTCCAAGACTTTTGGCCGGACTGATATCGGGAGCAGCCATCGCGCGTGGCACAAGCATTCTTAAGGATAAAATGAATGAACAAATATTTTCCGCTGGGGTTGATATCATCGACGATCCACTGAGGAAACGAGGTCTCTCGTCGCGACCGTTCGATGGTGAAGGTGTGCTCGGAGAATCAAGGGCAATTGTAAAAAATGGCGTACTGAGCACTTGGCTTCTAGATACGCGTTCGGCACGACAACTAAAGTTGCGCAGCACGGGCCACGCCTCACGTGGCACATCAACGCCTCCAAACCCAGGGCCAACAAATCTTTACGTGTCGGCAGGAACAACCTCACGAGATAACCTGATTGCCAATGTTGATAACGGATTTTATGTGACGGAAATGATGGGCATGAGTTTTAATAATATTACTGGCGACTACAGTAGAGGCGCATCGGGTTTTTGGATTGACAACGGGGAGCTCGTTTATCCGGTAAATGAAATGACCGTGGCCGGTAACATAAAGGATATGTTTCTACAACTGACGCCAGCTGACGATCTAAGTTTCAGATACGGCATCGATGCACCGACCCTGCGCATCGACGGAATGACTGTGGCGGGCGTTTGACAAATTTTGGAGTTTTTACGATTGTCCCGGAGCTAAGATTTTCGCACTAACGGAGGCGACAGATACACTGACAGGAAGATGTGCGACAACGTCTCCATCGGCTTGCACCGGCTCAGTTGACGGTCCCAACAACCGAACCTCGGCCACGCTCCTAACTACGGCTCCCGGGAACCGGCGAAACCACCCTGAGACAAATCCAAAAGCGTAAATTGGGAGCTGAAGACGCCCCACCCGAGCAAAAATGCCGATTTCCAACGAAGACGTTTCGATATTTGCGTCAGGCGCCCATACCATACGTCCTGCGTAATGCCTTCCATTCGCAAATAACACTGACCGGGACACAAACTCTTCACCGTCGATGATTACCTGAAAAGAAGGCCATCTGCCCAGCAAGTATTCCTCAATCCCGGCTACAATATATGCCAACTTCCCATTTAGACGTTTGAGCCGTGGCGAAACTCTCGACACTGACCGCGCATCAAAACCCACGCCCGCTGTAATTAAAAAAAACCGCCAGTTGCTCCCAGTAGAGATTTTCCCAAGGACTATATTTCGGAGATAACCGTTTGAAATGACTTGCGCAATCAACTGAGGACTGCGCGGCAGGTTAATTTCACTCGCCAGCAAGTTGACTGTTCCGATTGGGATCAAACCAACTGGCAAGTCAAGCCGGTCAATGTGGGCAAGACCGTTAATGACCTCGTTAACAGTCCCATCCCCTCCTGCGACTATCAAAACATCTGGCTCGTTGCAATGGTCACCGCGCAAACTGGCGGATAGTGCCTCAGCATGGCCTATGTGCTCGGTCTCAACGATGGCAATTTGCCAATCCAGAGCACGAAGTTCATCCACAACTGCGTTCAGTAGGAATTTACCCCCACTCCCCGCTACCGGATTAAAAACTACGAGCGCCGTTTTATTGTGCGTTGCCATGGATCATGCAATCCAGTCTCCGTTTGCAATCACAGCGCCCCGATGTGGCGAAATATTTGTTTCATCAAGAATTCGGCGATAAAACGTGCGGGTCAAAGACAATTTATGGTACGATTTACCGCCTAGCGAAGTGGCGACGGGCAAAAACCACCAGGATACTCACAACTCTCACCAAAGCGAATAGCACACAACGTGGTCACGAATGCCTGCTACCATACGCACCATGAAACTTCGGTACAACACGCACCCCCTTTTACTAATTCTCAAGGCGAGTTCGCTCCAAGGTCGATAATGTTGCCCGCGTACAGCGCCTGACCTTCGTCAAGAGATACCGCCATGGCTAATTTGAAGTATAAACTTGGATCCGACCACGCTCTGGCACTGAACGCAGCACGCGCAGGGGGCATAGTTGCCAAATCCTTTTTTCGAGGCCATTTCGAAGTTCATGAGAAGAAACCGGGGGACCCAGTATCGGATGCTGACATCGCGGTTAACAAAGAAATAGTTTCGATTATTCAAACCTCACGCCCCCACGATACATTTATTTCGGAAGAAATGCCGCTTCCGCACAAACGATCTGAGGCGAAAAGGGTTTGGATAATTGACCCGATCGATGGCACTAAGGCGTTCATTGAAGGTATAGCTGAGTTTGCAATCTCCATTGCGCTGGTCTGTAACCAAAAATCTATCGTGGCAGCTGTATACAATCCAATCACCGACCAGCTTTTCGACGCATTTAAGGGGGGAGGAACCAGGCTCAATGGCAAAGAAGTAACGACCAGCAACGTATCAGCGTTGCCTGATTTAGTGCTCGGGACCAGTAAAAACGAGCTTCGCCAACAGCTCTGGAGCCACCTATTCCCGGAAGCAACACTGAGGCAAGTAGATGCAATCGCTTATAAGTTAGCTTTGGTAGCGGCGGGCAAACTGGATGGGGTGATTGCATTTAGACCAAAGAGCGATTGGGATATAGCGGCCGGAGATTTACTAGTTCAAGAGGGTGGAGGTATCATGACGGATATCGTTGGCACGCCTCATAAATACAACCAAAACAATATCTTGCATGAAAACCTAATAGCGAGCGGGGCAGCGATTCATCCGGTGCTGCTGGGACGTGTAAAAACCGGCGCACCGAAGTCAAACAAAGTGTAATACCGTCTTGACCAGTCGAGGCTCTATGAGTGACCCGCAATCAGGAAAGTTTAACGAGAAAACTTTAGGCAACACCGTGAATTATGTAAGTACCCGCGGCAGCGACCAGAAAGTAGGATTCCAAGACACTCTGTTAGCTGGGTTAGCCCCAGACGGCGGCTTATACGTACCCGCAGACTGGCCCCAAATACGGCAACAATCACATACTTTAGCGGGCCCGTACGAGAGGGACGCAGCCGCGCTCATGAATCCCTTCGTTGATGGAGATATCGATATCTCGACTTTGACCGCAATAACCCGTGCTGCATATGCCAAGTTCGGGCACAAAGACGTGGCGCCGTTAGTGGAAATAGGGGATGGTCACTGGCTTCTAGAACTTTTTCATGGTCCCACTTTATCTTTTAAGGATTTTGCTCTTCAGGTCTTGGGTGGGTTGTTTGAACATGTCCTGAAACAGAAAGGTGAACACGTCACTATCGTCGGCGCAACATCTGGAGACACCGGGTCGGCAGCCATCGCAGCTTGCCGAGACCGTCCCAATATTGACATTTTTATTTTACATCCACTTGGCCGGGTATCGGATGTTCAACGGCGGCAAATGACCTCCGTAATGGCTGAAAACATCCACAATGTTGCCATCGAGGGCACGTTCGACGACTGCCAAAAATTAGTAAAAGCAATGTTCAGTAATGAGGCTTTCCGAAATGAGCTTGCGCTAGCAGCCGTGAACTCAATCAATTGGGCGAGAGTGGTGGCACAAACAGTCTATTACCATGTGGCGGCATCACGGCTAGCGAATGGCCCGATTAGTTTTGCTGTGCCGACAGGCAATTTTGGTGATGTCTACGCCGGATATGTCGCCCACCGGACGGGCCTACCGTTAAACAGGCTGATCGTCGCAACCAATCAAAATGACATACTCGCTCAAGTATTGACTACTGGAAGATACTGGTCCGAAAAGGTGACAGCAACAATCACGCCGAGCATGGATATTCAGGTGGCAAGTAATTTTGAACGATTGTTATTTGACCTTTATGATCACAACGGGAGCCAGATTTCTCGCCATATGGAAGCGTTGCGTATGAAAGGTGGTTTTACGGTCGATCCCGAGAAAGTCGAGGCGGCTCAGAAACTATTTACCGGAGTCGCAATCGACGAAGCGTTGACACTTTCTGAGATGGAAAGAGTTCACGCCGAGACTGGGTTATTGATAGATCCACATACCGCCGTGGGTGTCGCAGCCGCGCGCATGTCACATTCACACGATAATGGCCCTGTGATTTCATTGGCAACCGCCCACCCAGCAAAATTTCCGGATTCTGTCGAACGGGCTACTGGTCGACGTCCAAAACCACCTGACCACCTCGCAGAGGCTTTAATTTGCGATGAGCGCTACGATGTACTTGGACGTGACCTCAACGCCTTGCAAGCCTATATTCGTGCGCGTGCCCGTATTGGTGGCAAAAAACCGTAAAGCAAGTTAAGGATACCTATATGACGCCAAAAGTCACCACACTGGATAATGGATTGCGTGTGATTAGCGAAGAAATCCCGTATCTGGAAACAGCATCGGTTGGGGTATGGGTCGATGCCGGCGCACGCTGCGAAAAACCAGAAATCAACGGCATTTCCCATTTACTCGAACACTTGGCGTT
>PTKD01000083.1 GCA_002938115.1 Alphaproteobacteria bacterium MarineAlpha9_Bin7
ACCAATACCGCTGGTTGCGCCGGTGATAACCGCTACTTTGTTATCCAATTTTCCCATAACCCCTCCGTGTCCTCACCGTTGCCTGGGATGATAGTTCCTTAGACATTGCATTTTGCAGTCATCTAGTACACCAACCAATCTAGAGTTTATTAGTATTGATGTAATCAGGGACGCTGGTAATTGTATGTTACATTTGCGACTCCTGGGATAGCAGCGGATGCTCAGAGTCCAGGCATGATGTCTGTTCCTATTGATTGTTTTATCTTGAGGCCGGAAAAATCATGGCGCTAAAACTTGGCTTAATGGCAGGCTACTGGGGCGCAATGCCCCCGCCCGACTTGGTCAGTGTGGCTAAACAGGCGGAGGCACTTGGGTATTGGGGCTACTTCACCGCAGAGGCGTGGGGCTCTGATGCGTTCACACCACTTGCTTGGATAGGAGCACAAACAAAATCCATAAAACTTGGCACTGCCATTATACAAATTTCTGCGAGAACTCCGACGTCGGCAGCCATGCACGCACTAACTCTCGATCATCTTTCCAAAGGCCGTCTGATCCTGGGGTTGGGAGTATCTGGGCCGCAGGTGGTTGAAGGCTGGTATGGCCGTCCCTTTTCTAAACCCTTGGCGCGCACTCGTGAGTATATTTCGATAATACGTCAAGTCATGGCACGCGAAGCCCCGGTGATGAATGATGGGCCACATTATCCTATTCCGTACCCGGCGGATGCTCTTGGGTCCTGGGGCCTTGGAAAGCCTCTTAAGCCGATCACGCACCCGTTACGTTCCGATATCCCAATTTTTCTAGGTGCTGAAGGCCCGAAAAATGTGAAATTGGCGGCTGAGCTTTGCGATGGCTGGTATCCACTTTTTTATTCACCATTTCGAGAAGAAGTGTACCAAGAGTCTATCGCCAATCGGCCAGAAGGTTTTGAAATTCTTTGTCCGGTTAGCATCAACATTACCAATGACCTCGACTCCGGACGTATTGCAGTAAAGCAAAATATCGCGCTTTACGTTGGGGGCATGGGATCTCGAGACCGTAATTTTCACAATGCTTTGGTTGCACGCATGGGCTTTGCTGACGCTGCAAAGAAAATTCAGGACCTTTATCTTGAGGGACGCAAGGCTGAGGCCGTAACTGCCGTTCCGGATAAATTAGTTGATGAGGTGAGTCTGGTGGGTCCTAAGGAAATGATTCGTGATCGTCTTGCCGCATGGGAGGAAAGTGCGGTTACGGGTCTATTGGTTTGGCCTAAAACAAGTGACGATCTTACAACTTTCGCAGAGGTGGTATTGGATTAGGCAGTGTGAACAACACTGCTTTCGGCGAGTTGCTCAATTTCGCTTCCGGAATATCCGAGTTCCTCGAGAATTTCACGGGTTTGTGCACCGAGAGGTTGGGGGGGTAGTCGTATTTCGGGTCGTTGCCCATCATATTTTGCTGGATGAGCCAGGAGTGTGATGGGTGTCTGTGCCGCGCTTTTGATCTCTACGAACGAACCATTGTGTTGAATTTGTGGATCGCGGAGTACCGCGGAGTAGTCGTTCACACGTCCGTACCACAACTTCTCTTTTTCCAGCATGGCCTCTAGATCTACCAGTTTAACGTCTTTCACCGCCGCCTGAATTAGCGCCGCAATCTCTTTCTTACGTTGAAATACCGAGTCCTCGTCAAAATTGTTAAGAGATGGGAGGGAAAGTGCCCTGGCAAGAGCTTCCATTGATCCAAGAGAAATGGCCACATATCCATCCTGCACCGAATATATCCCGTAAGGGGCAGGAAAATACCATCCGGCGATATTGGGGGGGGGTCGTTGGGATTGTGCTGCTCCATTTGTGTAACAAACCAAAGATTCATTCTGTAAATCTAGGGCTGCTGAGAGCAGGTCCACGTCGACACGAGCTCCTTTCCCGGTGCGTTCCCGGCGAAATAAGGCGGCTAAAATCGACATCGCAAGAATCTGGGCCCCATGATGATCGGCTGCAGACACTCCCACCGCCGTTGGAGGTTGGTTCTCGTTTCCATTAATGTTGGCAAGGCCAGATAGTGCTTGAATAATAAGATCCTGGCCCGGGCGTTCGGAGTAAGGACCATCTTGCCCGTAACCAGAGGCTGCTGCGTAAATCAATTTAGGATTGATCTTCCGAGCTGCTTCGTAGCCGAATCCTAGCTTGTCCATGACGCCTGGTCGAAAATTCTCGCTCAGTACGTCTGCTGTCTCGATAAGTTTTTCAATTACCACGGAGCCCTCTGGTGACTTCATATCAATAGCTAGGCTTCGTTTATTCCGGTTTCCACAGAGGTGAAGCATAGTCTCGCCATCTACCTTGTGATTGGCACCCCCCCAATGCCTTTGGAAAGCACCACCGACGGGTTCAACGCTAATGACGTCTGCACCGAGATCGCCGAGGACCTGTGTCGCCATAGGTCCCAAAAGAAAATGGTTAAAACTTAGGACACGGATACCTTCAAGAATGTCCATTATGCGACCTTGTTGGTTGATTGAGATCGAAACCAAACCGCCATTCGGAAAGATAATGGGGTTTCATGTGGAAGGGTAGGAGTTGATCGCGTTGAAAGCAGCCATGTACGGTTGGTCTACGTGCCAGTAAACTTTGGATCTCGTTTCTCGATGAAAGCGCGGACTGCTTCTTTGTGGTCACGACTCTGGGCGCTAGCGATCAGCCGCTCTGCCTCTCCGTCAAGAGCAGAAAGAAATGGTTCAACCAATGCGTCGTCTAAATTATCTTTCATATTTTTAAGCGCCACTGTTGGACCGTTCGCCAAACGTTGTGCAAGTGCAAATGATTCTTCTTGCAATCTGGCATCCGGTACGACGCGGTTGATCAGGCCAATCCGTTCGCATTCTTTTGCGTAGATTCGGTCCGCGGTAAACATTAGTTCTCGCGCACGGGCGGTTCCTATGATTTTTGTCAACAACCACGCGATACCATAGTCTCCGGAAAGACCTATCTTTGCGTAACCTGTACTTATAAAAGCTGATCCCGCTGCAACTCGTATGTCGCAGGCAAGAGCAATGGCGAGTCCTGCCCCTGCTGCCGGTCCTGGCATTGCAGCGATGGTTGGTTTCCTAAGCTCACGAAGAGTTCCTGTGAGTGTTCTTTGACGTTCTCTCAGTCGCGCCACTTTCTGTTCGGAAGTCATTGGCGCCGACGTTCCGGTTGCCATTCCTTTTATGTCTCCCCCTGCGCAGAAGGCTGTTCCTGAGCCGGTCAACAGCAGGGCACCAACCTCTGGATCCTGCCCTCTATCACGGATCATACGACGAAGTGCAGGGGTTAATGTGTCACTAAGCGCGTTTCGTGCTTCGGGTCGATTCAGTGTAATGACGGCAACGCCATTCCTTACCTCGCAAAGCAGCTGGTCCGTACCGGTATTTATGACGTTAGTCTTCACGTTTTCTTTCCTACAGCCCATCTGTTGTGGCAATCCATTCAGGATCTTCCTGGGCCCGCCGTTCAAAGGTGAGAAAATCGTAATATCCGCAGCGACCCTCACCTGGGAACTCTCTGCAAACTTTGGGTCGAGCGCTGTATACGGTGCAGTTGCGTGTTTCTGGATCGATAAAGCGACAAATCGTCAAAAAATGTTCGTCTTCTTGGTGTCGGAGAATACGTTCTCTGGTCTTACTTCCTTTCTTTGTGAATTTTTTTTCCGCGAGACTAGGATCAATGGAGAAGTGACGAGCAAGCCTTTTAATATCTCTTTTAGTCACCACGATGCGGCCGTACGAACAACAGTAGGAAGGGCATTTATCGCAATTATATTGGCGTGACATGGATTTCGCTTTCCGAAAAATGAATACGTTTCTTCAAACAGGGAGTTCGATCATAAGCTTGCCAAAATTGTCTCCTCGGAAAAGTCGCAGCAAGGTATCCGGAAAGATATCTACATCGCCTTGGGCGATGTCGTGTTCTGTCGAAATTTTGCCGGTAGTGCGCCATTCGGCTAAGTCTTTTTGCATTGCCGGCCATTTGGATCGGTAATCAAAATAAATAAAGCCCTGCATTCGACTGCGACGCCCGAGTAAATTGATATAAGCGGAAGGCCCGGAGGGAATGTCGGTCGCATTGTATTGTGAAATTGCACCACAGATTACGACACGGGCACCGACATTGATCCGAGCCAGCGCTGTGTTTAGTGTGTCTCCTCCAACGTTATCAAAATAAATGTCGATTCCGTCAGGGCAAGCGCGTTTGAGGCCGTCAGATAGCTTTTCATCTTTATAGTCGATCGCCGCGTCAAATCCGAGTTGTTCCACAAGGTATGAGCACTTCTTTGAGCCACCGGCAATGCCAACAGCTCTGCAGCCTTTAATTTTTGCGATTTGTCCCACATGTGCGCCCACGGAGCCGGCAGCGCCTGAGACTAGAACGGTATTACCTTCTTTTGGTTCGCCCACTTCGAGCAACCCGCAGTAAGCGGTGAGTCCCGCTATACCCAATGTATCTAACCAAACCGGCAATGGCGCCAAAGAAAGGTCAATTTTTTGCAGATCCCTTCCGTCTCCTAAAGCGAACGTTTGAACGCCACCAAGACCTGCTACCGGGTCACCAGGAGCAAAGTCGGAGTTTTCACTTTCGATGACCTCGCCAACGGTAAGAGCCCGCATTACGGCACCGAGTGGCAAAGGAGGAACATAAGTTTTGCGATCATTCATCCAGCCACGCATGGCTGGGTCCACCGAAAGGAAACGATTTCTTACCAGCACCTCGCCTGGTCCAGGCCCCGGAACCGATTCCTCCACCAAGTCCCAATCGCTATCTTTAGGTAGTCCGACCGGCCTGGCTGCAAGCCGGATTTGGCGGTTGACGTTTTCCGTCATTCTGTCGTCCTTTTGTTTTTGAGAATAATGAAGAGATTTCAAGCGTAGCCGACCACGGCGATATATAATTTCCTTGTTACCAGTAACGGCCCGGTACCCTTTTCTCTCTTAAAGTTAGCGAGCTACCGGATTGATATCATCAATCAAACCGATTTGTGTAGGTTCGCCTTACGTATTTTGAGGTTCTAAGTGCGGTGGTTGCAAAGAATTTTGCAGAGCTTGGTTCTGCATGATTATGGCCTCTTGGTCTTCGGGGACATAAAAATAGGACCCTGGGCGAAACTCGTAACCTAAATCCCCAAGCAGACGTCTTTGGCGAGGTGTGCATTTTTCCAGAATCTCTTCTGGTACAACAGCCCCGTAGTCATACCAACGTACGAACATTTGGGAATAATTATACAGCAGCGTTTTCCGTCCATTGTCCGTGTGATTTGGTGCCGGCCCATGCCAAAGGGCATGCGGGAAAAGATAACAGTCACCCGCTTTGCCCATCAGTTGTACGGCACCAGGTGCGTGGGGATTTGGTGCACGTTCCTCGGTGGTTGGAAAGGACCGCATGTGACTTCCTGGGTAAACCGTGAAATTTCCAGTGTCCACATCGTTTACATCTGTGAGCAAATACATGGCTTTCATTGCGATCGGAGCGCTGGTTTCTGTTACCCGAACCAGACGCTGGCCTTGGCCACCGTCTGTATGTGTATAGCCTGGAAAGCCATCTTTGCCGCCCCGGACAATGGCCTGCGACATGGAAAACTGCAGATAGGGTCCCATAATATCCACGATTAGGTCGAACACATTGGGGCGGTCTAGTAGATCAATGAAGGCCTGGTGGTAAGGAAGGAGGTCGCGACGGTCCATGAAGGATCCCATGTCGGGGTTGGCATGGTCTACCCAGTCATAGTGGCCAAGCGGCATCGTCCCGCGTGCAGGCTCATAGCCCGGCAGCATTCGGATACGATCAATTTGGGCACTAAAAAATTCGACTTCTTCAGGGCTGAGCGCCCCTTCCAGTTGAATAAATCCATCCACCGCCCACTGTTCTCGCTGAAGGTCGGTTAGCGTTGCCATGGTATTGTTCTTCATGGTTTCTACAAATCTCCTGCTCGTGCCTATCAACAGGCGGTATTTTATGTATCTCTAGCCGACGTGTCACTCGCTGTCGCCTTCAATACGTCACATTGTTACCAGAAGTAGTGTCATTAGTTGAGGGGTTTAGTGACACACAAAGAACTCACGTTGGGTCTGGTTCCACTTTTCTTGGTAATGGCGTCGGCACCTGATTCTCACCAAAAGCCAGAGCAAGGACCGTGGTTACTTTCTGTTACGTACATAGCGGCATAACTTCTGTCGCAAACCGTTCAATATGCTCCAGAGATACACTTAAACTCTGGCTTTCAAAGCCAATTACGAGGTGATTGAGGCCCGCCACTTTATAGGCTTGTGCATCTTGCGCGATTTGTTCTGGGTGCCCAGTGAACGGGCGTCTATCACCATTCCGGCCAGCGACGGGTTTTCCCAGTTGATACCAGGGGGCATACAATGCGGTATCAAGTGCATCGGGGGGACGCCCGGCACGCTGGACAAGACCCTTTACCTTGGACAACATGGTCGCATATAGGGTCGGCGAATCCAAAAGATGCCGGGGATTGGCAATTACCGGATACCAGCCATCCGCCAATCGCCCCGTTCGATCCAGGGCCGGCTTGCTTTCACCGCCCATCCAAATCGGAGGATGCGGCTTTTGCTCGGGTTTTGGATCGAACAGGATGCTCTCAAAATCGATCAGATCACCATGGAACGATGGCATCTGATCAGTCCAGAGGTTGCGAAACGCGGTAATATATTCTTCTGCTCCCGCCGCACGTTTTGCAAAAGGCATGGCATCGAGAACACGAATCTCCTCCGCCATCCAGCCAATCCCGACCCCCACGGTCAGACGGCCTTTGGAAAGTACGTCAGCAGTGGCCAACATCTTTGCGGTTAATATGGGCGCGCGATGGGGTAGCACCAGCACCGAGGTTAGGAGACGAATTTTTTTCGTTACGGCAGCAACGTAAGCGATCGTCATCAGTTGTTCCAAACAGGTTCCTGTGTCCTGAGCAGGCCAAACCCCCTCGTTGTTGTACGGGTATTTAGAATCCACAGTGCTAGGAATCACAACGTGATCAGGAAACCCGAGGTAGGAAAATCCCATTTCCTCTGTCTTTTTTGCAATGGCCTGTAGTCCATCTGGGGTTGCTCCGACACGACGTGTACCGACATGCAAACCGAAATCCATGTTCCGTTCCCCTTCTTGCTTTTTATGGTGTGAACTGCCGCGGTCCATGTACGATTGTTTTTAGATGGCCCGTTTCAACATGTGGCGCCGATTTGTGGTAAAGGGACGGACTTCGGAACTCCAGCGTCCTCTTTCCACCGCTTCTGTCCAGGCGTCACTGACTAGAATCTCCGGGCCGGAGATCTCGTAGATCGCAGTATATTTTGGCTCATCTTCTAGGACGATGTTTAGTTGTTTCCCTCCGAGGTTCATTGTCAGTCGTTCGCTCTCCAGTCTCGTGACAGCAATCACTCCTGGCACTTCTAGGAGATACGGGACGTGCTCGTTATCGTATACCTCGTTGAAAAGGTCTTCCTTCCCCGGTTCAACGTCCATGCTAACGATGAATAGATACTTTCCCTGTAGCGACATATCGACATCCTTTCCACGCGCTCAACTATTGGGAAAGTCTGCGGTTCTACGGAGCCGAGAGCAAGAGCAAAGGATCAAGAGAGAGGAGAACTATTGACCCAACACGGAAAGGATGTTTTTGGATAGGTAGGGAGCAAGAAAAATAAGCCCCAAAAAAATTCCCAAGTAGGCAGCGACGGAGAGCAGCAAATAGCTCCAGTCTTTCTCGTCCAAGCTTGGCCGATAGTGCGCCATGTTTTGTGCCCATTTGAATGCAGGTACTATTAAAAACACCATAGTTGTCGTTAGTGTGTCCAAACTGCGGCATTTTTGCGTCGAAGCACGGAAAGGATCTGTTTCTCCGGTGGTCCACTACCCCTTGCTTATTCTCTAGTTTAGATCGCCTTGAAGTTGCCTTTTTCTGGCCTAAATCTGGCCATTTCTAGGAAGCTCAATGGGGCGGTTTGGCCGGGGACTTTGGACTCGGGGAAACCAGTAGCACTGGCAACAAGGCGGCCCCTAATTTCCGGATGGGTGACCCGCCTCTGATGGGGGTCAGTTCATGGGAACAACGCGGGCCACAGAGCGCAAGCCAAATTTTACCAAGCATGCCGAGAAGAGGCTGACAGCAAGGGGAATTAAGGGAGAGGTTGTGCAGTTGATCACGATATATGGCGACCGGGAGGCGCGGGTAGGTGAGAGGCTGATCGCTCTCTCCCTGTCCGTCGAACGAATTCGTGAACTACTAGCAGATGGTATCGTAAAGCCTCAACACACGAGATCCTTGTCGAAGACAATCG
>PTKD01000084.1 GCA_002938115.1 Alphaproteobacteria bacterium MarineAlpha9_Bin7
CAGCCGAAGGGCTTTCAACCCGTAATAACTCTGCGGGCAACGAGAAACTGGTCCCATCCTGAAAATCAACTTCAAGAATTTTTTCCTCGGTTTTGACCCTAATCTCGGCGGGCCATGGTCGGACTTTGGTCAAGATCCCTCCTCGTCGGTAAGTACACGAGCCTCATCTGAGAGCATGATTGGAATGCCGTCCCGGATGGGGTACGCGAGGCCCGCCTGCTCACTTATTAGTTCTTGGGCTTTGCGGTCGTATTGCAGCGGACCATGGGTTACCGGACAGACCAGAATTTCGAGTAGTTTGGGATCTATATCCGAGCCTTCCTTATTGCCCACCGGTTCTGCCTCTTGGGGTTCTTGGTTGGGTCGATCATTCATAACTTTTATCTTTTTACCTTGAGCAAGATGGAAGCAGTGTCACAAGCATAAATCAATGGCGGGTTACACTGGTATTTAAATGGCCAGCTACTGCCATTGTTAAAAGGGAGACTATTAGTTCTGCCCGGTCTTCGATACTGGGAGCTTCCAGTAATGCTTGCTTCTCTTCGAATGTAAACGGACACTGCATGGCAAGTGTTGCAACCAGTTGAGAATCTGGCGCCTGTTCAATTTCATCCCATCTAGCTTTAATTTGGCGGGCGTCAAAATATTTACGTAGCACGCTTTCAAGGCGAGGGCGATCTATCACTGAGGAATTGTCGGTACGCATGTCTTTCTCAAACGGGCGCCAATCTATTGCTGTTCGACGATATCCTCGAATCAATGGCAACTCTTCTTTGACCATGAAACGCGCTATCCCATTTAAGGTAATCAGGAAACGCCCGTCATCTGTTTCCGAAAACGTTACGATTTTACCAGCGCATCCAACAAGATAGGTACCTGGCTGCTCCTCATTGCTCGCAGTCGCTCGTGGCTGAATCATCCCAATAATCCAATTGCTTTTGAGTGCGTCACGTGTCATGGCCACATACCTTGGCTCGAAAACATTAAGCGGCAGTTTGGCAAATGGCAGCAAAAGAACCCCGGGAAGCGGAAAAATAGGGATGACTTTGGGCAGGGTGTCCGATGTGTACTCTGACATCTTATTTAGGCGAACAAGAGAGACGACAATCGACCTCGTGCTGCGATCATCAATGGATCGGTAGGCCCCATTGCATCGAAATACTTTATTAGTTGTTTTCGTGCGGCTTCATTATTCCATGTTCGATCGTGTTGAATAATTTCGAGGAGCTCATCGATGGCGGATTCGCGTTGTGCGTTTGCCCATAGTGCGCAGGCGAGATCGTACCTTGTTTGGTGATCGTCAGCGGCTTTATCAAGTTTGTTTCGCAGAGCTGTCAGATCCTCCACGTTCCCGGCAGTGAGAGGTTCTTCAGCGAGCTCGAGGGCTGCTTTTGCTCCGGCGATGCTCGCGTTCTGCAGCAAGGCGTCATCGACTGCGTCAAGCCGTGTACGTGCATTGGTCAAGTCACCGACTGCTATCTGACAACGTATGGTGCCACCAATAGCTGCGGGATTCGCCGGGTCATGTGCAAGAATTTGCTCATATACTGCGGAGGCCTGCTCGAATTCACCGGCTTCCATCATCGCGCCTGCTTGTTCAATGTTACTATCGATGGGCGAGGGCCCCGTTTCACCGGCTACCCGGTCTACAAAAGCTTGGATCTGACTCTCCGGCAAGGCACCTACGAACCCATCCACGGGCCGACCTTCCTTGAAGGCATATACTGCTGGGATTGATTGAATTTGAAATTGGGCGGCTATCTCTTGATTTTCGTCTACATTGATTTTGACTAGCTTAATTTTGCCAGCTCTTGCTGTCACGGCGCGCTCAATCTGCGGTCCAAGCTCCTTACAAGGACCGCACCATGGAGCCCAAAAGTCGACGATCACAGGGGTTTTCTTCGATGTCTCGATAACGTCTGCAACGAAGTGTTGAGCGTTGCTGTCCTTTACCAAGTCGGCGACTTCTATCTCACCACCTATGATCGGTTCCATCTGATTTTTACTCCGAACGTACAAGGCCCGATCCCATGCCCAAGTGTTGATGCACTGGGTAGAGTGCGAGCCCGGTTCCCATCCTAGATATACGCGTCATAGGGCAAGGCTGCAATGAAGGCACGCCCGCTTGCAAAGCTACGCTTCTAACCTATTATCGGCCAGCTTGAGCCTAAGCATATTGGGCGGGCGTAGCTCAGGGGTAGAGCGCAACCTTGCCAAGGTTGAAGTCGTGAGTTCGAATCTCATCGCCCGCTCCATTTATTTTGGAAACCATATGCAATCTGCGCACTGAAGTCGTCTTGGACCCCAGCCCGCTCATTCGGCAAGAGAAAACTCATCTGACCTAAGTAGTGCAACAAATGGTAGGTTTTGTTTAGCGAAAGCAGCCGCTGCACCCTCTAGCCTATCCACGAGCGTTACAACAACGGCAACCTCGCATCCTGCCTCAACCAAGACTTTTGCGGCTTGCAAAGCGGAAGCACCAGTGGTGGTGACGTCTTCAACAATTGCCACGCGTGTGCCCGGAGGCAAGGGCGGTTCTATTCGGGCTTGAGTTCCATGCGCCTTTGTTTCTTTACGAACGAGAAAGCCAGGCAACGGTCTCTGGCGTTCGAAACTTCGCATGCTAACGCAAGCTGCAATCGGCACGGCACCCATTTCCAGTCCACCGATATTTTTGATGCCAAAATTTTCTACGGCGTCCAAAACTAGGTCTGCGATAAGTGTGGCCCCTTCGGGATCAAATGTAGCCGCCTTCATGTTGAAGTAGTAGTTGCTAGATACTCCGGAGGCGAGCATGAACGATTCCCCACGGAGCAAGGATTTTTCTGCGACCAATTTTCTCAGTTTCTCTTTTTTCCTATCGTTGCTCATGAGGAGCTAATCCTTGGAAATATTGTTCATTCCCTACCAGGCTACGAGGGGCACGATCTTAGATCAATGCCGGAAGTGCCGAATACCAGTGAACACCATTGCAACATCATGAGAGTCCGCAGCCGCGATTACCTGTTGGTCTCTGATTGACCCACCTGGTTGGATAACGGCTCGCGCACCAGCCTCCACAGCAGCCAACAAACCGTCGGCGAAAGGAAAGAAGGCGTCGGATGCGACCACTGTGTCCAGTGTGCGCGCTGTCTTTTCGCCAACAGCTTTTGCGGCCTCTTGGGCTTTCCAGGCCGCAATACGAGATGAATCAACCCGGCTCATTTGACCTGCTCCAATGCCGATTGTGGCACAGCCTTTCGCGTAAACGATTGCGTTGGATTTCACGTGCTTACAGACTTTGAAAGCGAACAACAGATCTGTTAGCTCCGAAGGAGTTGGCGCCCGTTTGGTAACTATTTTGGTCATTGTGGCGTCTACCTGGATTTGGTCTCTGTCTTGGACCAAGAACCCCCCCGCTGTGGAGCGTATAGTGGTGGTCTTTTGTTCCCGTTCCGGAACGGCGCCAGTTAGTAAAAGTCGTAAGTTGTTTTTTTGCCTGAACACTTGCTGGGCGCGCTCGTCAGCATCTGGGGCAATTACCACTTCTGAAAAAAGTTCAACAACGGCCTCAGCCGCCTCTTTATCAATTGGGCAGTTGAACGCGATAACGCCGCCAAACGCGCTATTTGGATCACATGATAGGGCTTGCTGATATGCCTCGAACGGGGTGTTTCCGAGAGCAACCCCGCAAGGGTTGGTATGCTTGATGATGGCAACAGCGGGACGGTCAAATTCAGCGACTAACTCGAACGCGGCGTCGGTATCGTTAAAATTGTTGTAGCTCAGCGCTTTTCCCTGCAGCTGGCGGGCTGTGCCCACACCTGGTCGCTCGATGCCAGCCACGTAGAATGCTGCCGTTTGATGAGGGTTTTCGCCATAGCGAAGAAGTTCACGGCGTTTCCCAGAAATATTTAATTGCTCTGGTGCGACCTCACGCAACTGTGTATTGAACCAGTTGCCAATAGTTGCGTCGTAGGCCGCGGTTCGCGCAAATGCGGAGCTTGCTAACTGTTGCCTCAGAGGCAAGCTAATTCGGCCCTGGTTCGTGTTCATTTCGTCCATTATCAACTGGTAGTCCGAAGGATCAGTGATCACGCCCACCCACTTGTGGTTCTTGGCTGCCGACCGGATCATCGCTGGGCCCCCGATGTCGATGTTGTCGATACAAGTCTCGATATCCCTGCCTTCTCGTACCATTTGCTCAAATGGGTACAAAGTGACCACGACCAAGTCGATTGGGGCGATCCCATGGAACTCCATGGCTTCGTTGTCCTCGGCTTCGTCGCGTCTAGCAAGTATTCCGCCATGTATAAGTGGATGCAGAGTTTTGATTCTGCCGCCCATGATTTCTGGCGTATGAGTGTGGTCGGCAACTTCCAATACAGGAATATTAGACTTCCGGAGGGCACCAGCGGTGCCGCCTGTGGATAAAATTTCCACTCCTTGTTCTATCAGAAAGCGGCTGAACTCAATCAAGCCCGTCTTATCTGATACGGATACCAGTGCGCGCCGGATTGGCATCGCCTTGGATTTTGCCATTTACCTCTCCTAGATCACACGCAAAACTTTGCAATGGTTCGCGTCGCCTTTGCTGTGTGGTAGTCGTTACGGGGTAGCAATGTTGTTTGGTGGGTCGCGTCTGTATTCTGGAACTAGCTCATGCAGAAGTTCTAAAGTTGGTTGGATTTGGCGCGTTTCTGCGTGAGTAGCTAATTCGCTCAGGCGCCGCGTCAAGAATGGTAGCTCAACGGGGCGAGTATTTGCGAGGCGGATCGCCTCATGGGCAGTGGGAAGTAAAGACTCACCTTCATGAAATAATTCTTCAGACAATTTTTCGCCAGCCCGCAGGCCGACGTACTTAATTGCGATGTCGACATCTGGCTCCAGCCCGGATAACCGAATAATTTGGCGAGCAAGATCTTGTATACGGATTGGCTCACCCATATCCAACACGTAGAGTTGACCTAGTGCAGCCGTGGAGTGGTTGTTTGCGGCGCTGCCCATGTGGATAGCTATTGCGCTTGCCTGAAGCACTAGTTCGACGGCTTCGCGCGCCGTCATAAAATAGCGGGAGACTTCCGGGTGCGTAACAGTGAGAGGCCCCCCCTGAGCCAATTGTCGTTGGAAGAGTGGGACGACCGATCCGGTAGATCCCAACACATTACCGAACCGCACGGTTACATAACGGGTTTTAGAACCCAAGTTGGTGCGGTCAAGCGCTTGGCAATAACCTTCCGCAAGGCGTTTGCTTGCCCCCATTACACTGGATGGATTGACCGCCTTATCAGTTGATATTTGGACCATTGCCGTAACTCCAAAAGCTTGACAGGAATCGGCGACTTGGCGAGTTCCAACAACGTTGGTAAGGACGGCCTCGCATGGATTTGTTTCGGCTAAGGGCACGTGTTTTAATGCCGCAGCGTGGAACACCAATTCCGGTCGTTCGGCGCGAAATATTTGCTCTAGGAATACTCGGTCACGAATGTCCCCCAACACTGCGTGACGATTTAGAGTTGGGGATCTTTCGGCAATTTCACGATCGATGTGATAAAGATTATATTCTCCGTGATCGAGCAGTATTAGCCGGTCTGGCCCTGTAGCGGCCACTTGTCGGGCAAGTTCGCCACCGATTGAGCCGCCAGCGCCTGTGATCAAGACCCGCCGACCCCCAATCAGCTTAGCCATAGCCTCGCGATCCAGTCGGGTCTGGGGACGGCCCAGAAGGTCTTCGATTGCTATTGGGCGTGGTTCAACCATTGCGGCCTCGCCGACTTTGAAGTCTGTGAGATGTGGTAGTCTCGCCAACGTCATGCCGTGTCGGTCTGCAATCTCGAGGAGCCTGCCAATCTCGATGCCGGTGACGGGTGCGTCTCCTATCAAGATCCGTTGGGGTCGTATGGCGCCCCTACGCCAGCGTTTTAGTATCGTGTCGACATTGTGGGGCGTGCCTATAACTGGAACACCGTGAATATAGCGACCCTCCTTACTCTCGTCTTCATCGATTAGACCTACGATCCTGTACTGCTCCCCAGGCTTTCGTTGTTGTCGTAGGAACGCGTCCGCCGTGTCGCCAGCGCCAGCTAGAAGAACCGGAACCCGCTCATCAAAACCTCGCTCAAAAATCCACAGAAATCCACGATCCTTCGCCACTCTGTAGAGTAAACGCGGACCACCCAGCATGCTCATCAGTAGTAGCCAGTAAATAGCTAATGCCGAGCGTGGCATTGATTCCAATCGTGTGAGCGCAAACATCGCCACCGCAAAAATAAGAACTGCGAGCGAAACAGCCTTTGCTATCGCTAACAGATCATCAAGTGAGGCATAACGCCAGATACCGCGATAGAGCCGTAAACTCACAAATACGGACGCGCAAATCGCAGTAGACAATATCGTTCCTTCTAGAAGAAAGTCATTCGTTTGCGACCAAAAATCATCTCCCAAGCGCAAATAAAGCGACAGCACAAACGCTGCGGTTGCCATCACGATATCGTGTAAGGCAGCAACATAGGGCCGGTCGAATTTGAGCCTCTGTTTGGTCATTGTTTTGACGAGTCAAATAGCTGCTGGCGTGGAATGCGCAGCTCTCTGAAAATACCACAGCAACCCCACAACCCCCAGTGAGGCCCCTATCGCGGTGAACAGGACTGGCGGATGGGGAATTGCGCTAAGGAACGCACAGCCAAGAAGCCATACGCCGGCGACAGCTACTGCCATGCTCGCTTTCCTTTGGCTAAGTCCAGCGTTCACGGCGCGTTGATAAAAGTGCTCTCGATGTGGCTTCCACACAGCTTTGCCGTGAATGGCCCGACGAATAAGCGTCAAGGTAGCATCTGAGAGATAATAACTTGGCAGGACTAACGCGGCCAACCAATGCCCGTTGCCAGCTAGCTCCAGCAACAACCAGCCGAGCATAAATCCAACCGGCACGCTCCCAACATCACCCAAAAACAATTTAGCAGGATGCCAATTCCAAGGCAGAAAACCTGCCATAGCTGCACCCAGGATAGCGGCTTGCAAGATCAAATCCTCACCCGAGCCAGCAATGCTAGCCACTCCAGCTACTCCAATACAGACGCACAACGTTTCGACCCCGGCAATTCCGTCTATGCCATCCATAAAGTTAAACAAATTTATAAACCATACCCATAGAAGAGCAGTCAATAAACGGTCGATCGGAAGTGGTAAAATCCCTTGCGTTAAGGCTTCCGTCGGCGCCAGAATCATGACGACCGTCACGGCCGCGGCTTGAAACATTAGTCTAGGAGCTATCGGCAAAGTTCCTACGTCATCAAACCATGATATTATTGCCAGAGCCAGGGCCGCTGCCAAGACCCCAGCTAAAGACGGGGCATCACCTATGTCCATGACTCCTATACCAATCCAGCCTACGGCTGTCATACCAACCACTGCAATTCCTCCACCCTGCGGAATCGGTGTGGTGTGACTGGATCGTCTGTCCGGATGGGCAAGGATGGACTGGCGATACAGCAGTGCACGAACAATCCCACTAGTAAACCACGTGCCTAGTAGTGTGCCGGCAACGAGTGCTGCGACGGTTACCGTGTTCAAGTGTACACCAATGCAGCAGGGCCAGAGAGGAGGGGGAAAACGGTGAATACTATTTTGGTCAGCTTAAAGGCTTTCTTGGCATTTGTAGAGTGTTCACATTCAACCAGTGGTTGCGGCACGATATTTGTGAACATTAAAAGGCCTTCATTTTGAGCCATGCGAACAGCACCATGCGAATCAATAACCAGCCATCCCGGAAACGTGAGATCTGGGTTTCGCCGTAATTCCGAGCGGCGTAGCGAATGGGGATCTCGACTACCTTGAGGTTTAGTTTGGAGGCTCCAAACAGCAGATCGTAGTCGCCGAACGGATCAAACTCACCAAAATAATCACGATTTGCAGCAATCTTTTTGTAGTGACGTCTGGTTAATACTTTTGTGCCACATAGGGTATCGGTGAGGCGCTGATTTAAAAGCCAGGAGAACAAAACTGAAAAAGTCCGATTAGCTATTAAATTCAAAAAACGCATGGCCTGCGGATCCATAGGGTAAACTAGGCGGCTGCCATTTATGAATTCTCCTTTCCCGGTCACGAGCGCTTCGTAGAATTGGGGCAGAGACTCGGGGGGGACAGTGAGGTCGGCATCTAAGATCATCAGTATATCGTTGTGGGCTTCTTCGAAACCTTTGCGTACCGCGTCGCCTTTTCCTTGCCCGCTTTGTTGAAGAGAGCGGATTATCCAATCCGGGTGTGCCTTGATTACACGCTCTATCTCTTGGCGGGTCCCGTCATCGGAATTACCCTCGACGAACAAAATTT
>PTKD01000085.1 GCA_002938115.1 Alphaproteobacteria bacterium MarineAlpha9_Bin7
CGTGCTTTCAAAGCTGCGCCTAAGGTGCCATCGTCGAGATATTCGAGCTCACCACCAATGGGAACTCCATGGGCCAGCTGTGTAACAATTACATCCGAGTCAGCCAACCTATCAGACAAATAATGCGCCGTTGTCTGTCCTTCAACGGTCGCGCTCAAAGCCAGAATAACCTCACCAACATGGATTTCCGTGGCGCGAGAAACCAAATTGGAAATGGATAAATCATCTGGCCCCACCCCATCGAGCGGCGACAGTACACCACCCAACACGTGGTACCGACCCGAGAAAACCCCGGCGCGCTCCAACGCCCACAAACTCGCAACATCTTCCACAACACACAACGTGCCGCCGTCACGTTTGACGTTGACGCACAATGCACAAGGATCGGTTGTATCGAGATTGCCACACCTTCCACATGCTAAGACAGACCTCTCCGCACTCGTAAGAGCAGCAATCAACGGCTTTAATAAGGTTTCACGCTTATCCAGCAGTGCGAGAGCCGCCCTTCGACCGGACCTGGGCCCCAAGCCAGGCAGACGCGCCAGCATCTGTATCAAGTGCTCTATCTTTGATCCGCCCATCACAAACTACCAGCCAAAACAAATCAATAAATCCGTCGCTATCAAAACAGTTTCATACCGGGCGGAATCGGTAATCCGCCGGTCACGGCTTTCATTTCTTCTTCAAACCGAGTTTCCGCTCGCCCCTTTGCATCAGCACATGCAGCAACGATCAAATCTTCAAGCATTTCGATTTCATTGGGATCAGCCAACTTCGGATCTATCGAGAGGCGCTTAATTTCCCCTTTGCCATTCACTGTCACCGTCACCATGCCAGCGCCCGAGGTTCCTTCGATCTCAGCATCCGCCATTTTGCCCTGGAGCTCCGCCATCTTACTTTGCATAGCTTGGGCTTGCTTCATCAGGTGACCGAGATTTTTCATGTGTTCTTCTTTTCTAATTCTTCTGGGTTGCGGGCGCCACGACTACGGACGCGGGTAATTGCAGAACCTGGGAAAGTATCCAAAAGCGCGCGGACTTCTGGGTGCTGTGAAACTTCTATTTTCCGCCGCTCCTCCCGTATTGACTCTTGTTCAGCTAATGTGGGATCGCCAGTCGTAGCTGAGATAGCCACTGCCCAGCGTCGGCCAGTCCATTCATGCAAGTGCCTGCCCAAATTGCTAGCCAAATGACCTGGCGCTCCTTCACCCAACCGGATTTCTATCCGTCCAGGCTCAAAGCGAACCAAATGAACATGGTCTTGAAGATGTGTATAGAGCCTCATTTCACCATGATCAGCAAACATTTGCACCGCCGCTGCAAAACCGGAAGGCATCACGTTCGCCTTCGTTTCTGACGTTAGTTCAGTAGAAGCCATCCCCGGCCTATCAATCGGCACGACCACAGCCTGAAGATCTGAGCCAAGACTGTCTACCACCGGTGTGACTTTGGATGAATCGGTGGTCCGTGAATCACCTTCCGTTAGTTTTCGAACTAAATCAGCAGGACTGGGTAAATCCGCCACAAACGCTAGACGCACCAATAGCATTTCTGCCGCCTCTAATGGTAATGTGGCAGCCCGCACCTCACTGTATCCCTTTAGTAACATCTGCCATACACAGGTAAGATCCGGCACCTTAATTTTGGTGACTATTTCCTTACCGAGCGTCACGTCAACTTCCGGGGGGTTTGCCATGTCGGCTGATTCCGGGTCGATCTTGAGCCGGGTAAGCCAGTGCGTAATGATTAACAAATCTTGAACAAGCACCAATGGGTCAGCGCCAGCTTGATACTGCTCTTTCAACAGACGCAGGGCTGGGCCAATTTCTCCTTTAAGCACTTCTACAAGCAAGTCGAATACCTGCGCCTGATCGGCGAGCCCTATCATTTTACGAACCAGGTCTACGCCCACAACGTTACTGCTTGCGTAATTAATAGCCTGATCAAGCAACGATAAACCGTCTCGAACCGAACCGTCCGCGGCACGGACGATCAGAGCGAGTGCTCGTGCATCGAACCTGGTCCCTTCAGCTTCGGAAATATGCGCGAAATGTGAGGTCAGAACCTCTGTTTCAACGCGACGCAGGTCAAAGCGCTGACAACGTGAGACTACGGTCACAGGAATTTTACGTACTTCGGTAGTAGCAAAAATAAATTTTACACGAGGCGGTGGTTCCTCAAGCGTTTTGAGCAACGCGTTGAATGCGTTTACCGATAACATGTGAACTTCATCGATGATATACACTTTAAACTGGCCAAGAGTGGGCGAGTAGCGCACACCGTCGATCAATTCGCGAATATCGTCGACACCAGTACGACTGGCGGCATCCATTTCCAACACATCGATATGTGACCCACTGGCAATCGCCCTACAGTTATCGCATGATCCACAGGGCTCACTTGCAGACACAGAGTCCTTACCATTAGGATGAGTGCAGTTAAGAGCACGGGCAATGATTCGAGCAGTAGTGGTTTTCCCCACACCGCGCACGCCAGTCAACAAGAAGGCATGAGCTAACCTGCCACTGGTAAACGCATTGGTGAGGGTGCGCACCATGGCATCTTGTCCTATCAAATCTGAGAACCGGCTAGGCCTGTACTTGCGTGCCAGAACCTGGTAGCCGCGGCCCAAGAGATTACCCTCTGCCGTCACAGAATCGTCTGATAAATTTAAGTCCTCAACCAATAGTCATTCGCCGATAACTGAAGTGAAACTCAAAGCCTGCTCGAGACAAATATAAGGAGCCGACGGCAACCCGAACCAAAACTCGTTACGGCTGCTTCCTTCCGGACCTGACCGGATTGGCGAGCGATCCGCCCACCGCCGAACTCCCGTGCTCAGTATAACAGCTTTCACGCCGCGAGCCATTCCAGTACATCCAAGTCCAAAAATTTGCGTTGGTCGCAAGCGCGTGTACATTAGCGTACGTCATGACGCACTCAAACTACTATGCTGACGTACCGTTGGCACGCGACGATCTACTGCGTCGCGATGAGAGTGAGTTGGCTCGCTTACGCTTGGATCCGTTGAGCCGCGTACTCGTGCTGTGGCGCGATAAACATCAAGTAGTCGGTGATGACCAACCGACCCCAATCTGGCACTCGGGAAAAGCTGCACAAGAACTCTTATCGGATTCGGAAAACTGGATTCTCCTCGGCACACACGACGGACTGGCACATTTCGCTATTGACATGTCTTATCTAACCAATCCAAGTGAACACTCATTGCTCGCCGAGCATGCAAACTTTATGGATCTTCGCTCGATAGGTCCCTTACTTGCTCGGGCAGATAGCTCTGTAATGGCGTATGCTCGCGGAATGGTATTTTGGAATCGGCGAAATATGTTTTGCGGCGCTTGTGGCGGGAAAACTAAACACATGTCGGCAGGCCATGTTCGCAAATGCACCAATATCAATTGCGGCCTTGACCACTTTCCGCGCACGGATCCGGCGGTCATAGTGTTGGCCGTACATGACGACGAATGTCTGCTCGGTCGACAAAAAATTTGGCCGAAAGGCATGAGATCGACGCTTGCAGGTTTTTTAGAGCCAGGTGAAAGCTTAGAAGAGACAGTTGTCAGAGAACTCCGCGAAGAAGCAGGGGTTAAACTGGCGATGGCTCCGATCTACCAGCATTCACAACCATGGCCGTTCCCATGTTCCCTGATGGTTGGCTTCTATGCCCGTACCGCCACCAAAACCCTAGTCGTCAATACCGACGAACTAGAGACGGCCGATTGGTTTTCGCGGGAGGAGCTGCTCAACTCCCCAGAAAATGAATCTTTCCGCCTGCCACGAAGAGATTCGATAGCGCGGCGCCTAATCGAAGACTGGCTATCCGGCAGTGTTTCCCTGTGAACGGCGTTATGTCGAATTATGCATAGGACGACTACGATAGGTATCAGCAGCATATACCCCTAAAATAGTCACTGTGCGTGAAAAGAACCCGAGTTCCTCTAGTGCGAGTCTAAGGGCTGTATCATCGGGATGACCCTCTACATCTGCGTAAAACTGCGCCGACGTAAAAGATGCATCCAACAAGTAGCTTTCCAGTTTGAGCATATTGATGCCGTTGGTTGCGAATCCGCCAAGCGCTTTATACAAAGCGGCCGGTATATTGCGAACCTTAAACACAAAAGTCGTAATCACTGGCCCAGCGTTTGGATCCGGGTCCACCGGATCCTCCGCCATTACGACAAATCGAGTAGTATTGTGTGAGGAATCTTCGATCCTCTCACGCAAAACCACTAAATCGTAGATTTTAGCTGCGAGAAGAGAAGCAATCGCAGCGCGGCCCGGGTCTTGGCAAGTAGCGACTTCGGCGGCTGCGCCTGCAGTGTCGGCCGCGACCCGAGCTTCTAATCCCAATTCACGAATGACCGTGCGACATTGGGCTAGCGCATGGATGTGGCTGTGAACTTCTGTTATTCGCTCTATCGTGGCCCCCTGCTGCCCAAGCAAATGGTGGTTCACTCTTTGGAAATGCTCCGCAATGATGTGCAGCCCAGACTGAGGGAGAAGGTGGTGAATATCTGCAACACGCCCTGCGATTGAATTTTCGATCGGGATCATTGCCAAGGCGGCGCGCCGTTCTGTTACCGCCGAAAACGTATCTTCGAAGGTCGGGCAGGGAAGCGGGATCATATCGGGATATGCAGCGAAGCAAGCCATGTTTGAGTAGGCGCCTGGAAGCCCCTGAAATGCTATCTTCATACGAAAATCTTCGGTCATAACTGCCTCAATGTTTCATCTCACTTAAACAATTGACGGGCTCGTTCAAGATCAGCCAGCGTATCTACTCCGAGGGGAACCATCTTTACGAGAGCAACCTCAATTCGCATTCCGGCTTCCAGCGCTCGCAACTGTTCGAGTTTTTCGCGCCTCTCCAGTTGACTCGGCGGCAACGCAACAAATTTTTCTAATGCAGCCCGTTGGTACGCGTATAACCCAATATGGTGCCAGAGCGGGCCGTCTCCAGTCGGGACGGCAGCTCGTGTAAAGTAAAGTGCCCGGGCAATGTCAATTTCTCCTCCCAATGCAGCCACTACCTTTACCACGTTTGGGTCATTACACTCGTTCGGGTCAGTTATTTTGGCCGCGAGGGTGGCAATATCAACCTCTGGGTCTCTAAGCGGCTCAAGAACTTTTCGGATCGCGGCCGGCTCGATGGTAGGCAGATCTCCTTGCAGATTGACAATTCGTTCAACAGTCCTATCAGGATCCAATATTTCCAACGCCTCGTAAATACGATCTGACCCTGATGGATGATCCGGTTGGGTCATAACAATATTCCCACCCGCAGCCTCGACTGCTTCTGCGATCTTCTTATCACCGCATGCCACTGCCACGCTTCCAACATCAGCAGCTACTGCACTCCGCCACACTTTGACAATCATCGCTTCGCCACCCACTTCGGCCAGCGGCTTCCCGGGAAAACGTGTTGAAGCAAGACGTGACGGTATCAAAATTATCGTGCGTGGCACCGAGCCCATTTCTGATTCCTTCACCAGGCCTCACAGGGCCATTGCATCCCCGATAAATGATCTAGCTATACGCTATAAGCCCGGGATAGCGCTCATTGGCAGTACGTCGCTCAGGTCCCCCTGATATTAGACTCCTGTCAATGTGTCCACTGCCTTCACTTCGTTAAGTATTGCACGGTTCTGCAAAAAGCCGCTAACGTCTGTCAATCCGACAATTTTGAGAAATGTCGTAGCCATGTCTGCATTCGAGCTTAATAAATGGATAGGGGCATTCTTGGCCACCTTTTTGCTAGTGATGGTGCTTAACCTTTTGAGTGACGCCCTGTTCTCGGATCATCATGATCACAACGGGCCCGCCTTCCTCGTTGAGGTTGCAGAAGCCGTCAGCCACGCTGCATCCGAACAAACTGGGGTAACGGAATCACTGTCCTCGTTGCTTCTAGCGGCTGATCAAGATGCCGCCCGGAGAACAGCAAAAATATGCGCCATATGTCACACTTTCAAGCTTGGCGGAGCTAACAAAATCGGCCCCAATCTTTGGGATATTGTTGGACGTGCTAAAGCCACCAGGGAGAACTTTTCCTATTCCTCGACTCTCGCCAACCTGGGAGGCGTGTGGGACTACGAGACCCTAGATGCGTTTTTAACTTCTCCAAGGACATTTGCCCCGGGTACTAAGATGGTTTTCCCGGGAATAAAGAAGCCGGAGCTTCGCGCCAATATGATAGTTTATTTACGCACCTTTTCAGATAACCCGATAGCTCTTCCGGCGGAGTAATGTCTGTTGGCCTGCTATAATGCCTGAAACGAAAGCGCGGAGGTTCCGCCGATAAGCTGCGACCACGTTTAGTCCGACATCACTGTCCTACGGAAATGTTATTTTTGTGCGCAATAGAGACCAGGATGCCGGCTGTGATGGCAATGCACCTGGTAGGAGGCTGGATGACCTGTAAGCGAGATATTGTTTTTCCAAAAAATAAAAATAGATGGGGAGCTCGCGCCTGGTTTTTACTCTTCGGAGTGTTCACGACCCTGTCGCAAGCACAAGGCGAAACGCTCACCTCCCATGCATTGTCAATGTACGGCGATGTGAAATATGGGCCCGATTTCACTCATTTCGAATATGCCAACCCTGATGCACCCAAGGGCGGGCGCGTAAGATTGGCAACGATCGGTACATATGACAGTTTTAATCCATTCATTATCAAAGGTTTGCCGGCGGCTGGCATATCAATGATATATGACGGACTTTTAGAAACTTCGCAGGACGAGCCATTCACGGAATACGGCCGGCTAGCTGAGACGATCGAAATACCGCGGGACAGGAGCTGGGTCTCATTTACCTTGAGACCCGAGGCCCGATGGCACGATGGTGTCCCCGTCACGGCTGACGACGTGATCTACAGTTTTCAACTTCTGACTAAAAGCGGCAACCCGTTCTACCGTTCCTATTATGCCAACGTTGAAAAAGCTGAGAAATTAGGAGAACGAATCGTAAAATTTACTTTTAATACGGGGACAAACCGAGAACTTCCGTTAATCATGGGGCAATTCACAGTGCTACCCAAACATTATTGGGAAACTCGCGACTTTTCGCAAACAACCTTGGAACCCCCGCTCGGCAGCGGCCCCTATAGAATTGCGACGTTCGATGCAGGACGTTCCGTTACCTACAGCAGGGTCAAAGAATATTGGGGCAAGGACCTACCTGTGAATCGCGGCCGTTACAACTTTGATCAACTTCGGTTTGATTATTATCGCGATACCACTGTTGCGATCGAGGCACTAAAAGCTCACGAATATGACTTTCGTGCTGAAAACATTTCGAAAGAGTGGGCGACAGCATACAACATTCCATCGGTAGCTTCTGGCAAGCTGGTAAAAGAGCTGATTCCACATGAAAGTCCCACCGGCATGCAGGGCTTTCTCTTCAACACTCGTCGCCCTAAATTTTCGGATCCACTCGTCCGGCGTGCACTTTCCTATGCATTTGACTTTGAATGGACCAATACCAATTTATTTTATGGTCAATACACACGTACAAAGAGTTATTTCTCAAATACAGAACTAGCATCCCATGGCCTACCTGAAGGACAAGAAAAAGAGCTACTAGAACGATATCGTGGCCGGATACCCGAGGAAGTCTTTACGACCGCATACGACCCTCCTTCAACCGACGGGTCGGGAGAAATTAGAGAAAATCTTCGTACCGCGCGATCGTTACTGGAGACAGCCGGATGGTCGGTGTCGGACGGTGCACTAGTGGGACCGGACGGCACACAAATGACGATTGAATTTCTTCTAGTCTCGCCTGCGTTTGAACGTATACTGGGCCCAATGGTGCAAAACCTAGCCCGGCTAGGGATTAACGGCAAGATTCGAACCGTAGACAACGCGCAGTATCAAAACCGTCTTGATGAGTTTGATTTCGATATAATAGTGCTGGCCCGCGGGCAGTCCTTAAGCCCTGGGAACGAGCAACGGGGTTACTGGACATCAAGCTTTGCCGATCCACCCGGCAGCCAAAATTTTTCCGGAATCAAAAATTCCGTGATTGATGAGCTCGTTGAAGCACTGATCTCGGCACCAGATCGAGAGTCCCTTGTGGCTCGCACGCGAGCGCTGGACCGAGTACTCTTGTGGG
>PTKD01000086.1 GCA_002938115.1 Alphaproteobacteria bacterium MarineAlpha9_Bin7
TGTCGAGGTCGCGCAGCGCTGCAAAAGTATGCCGAGTTTGCTCCATCCATTTTTCGGCATCCCCAGATGCAAAACTGGCGGCTTCGTCTAGGTCTTGGCCCGCACAAAATGCGCGATCACCTGCACCCGTGATTACCACCCCCCGTATGCCGTTGTCATCATTCACTTGCGATAAAACTTCGGCGAGCTCATTACGCATTTTTGCGGTTACTGCATTTAAAACCTTTGGGCGCTTCAGATATACTAAGAGAATACCGTCGCAATGCTTTAGTTCTAGAGTTTGGAGGTTGTCCATCATCATGATGCGTCACACCGTTTGTAAAGCAATTCAATCACCCGTTCCTCACCAGTACCATGTGTTCGCTACAACCGCGATTTTTCTTGAAGGTAAACCATTTTGACTGGCTAAAGGATACCTATGCCGACTTTTGTCTGTATTGGGCTGTGACATTCCATGTTTAATCTCCATTCGGTACGTTGCAACGGTTCATTTTTTGTAAAGGCATGCCTTATTTTTGTTGGCAAGGACATAATCGGAACTAATGTGTCCCAATGCGATCAATTACAAAACCATGAATAATTCGTCCAGTAACTGGTGTGCGGCTGTTTTTATTCTGTTTCTGTTTGGGGCAACCGAAACCTTGGCTGAGGTTTCTGATGCCGACAAGGCATATGACAAAGGAAATTATCTCAAGGCGCTCCATTTGTGGCTCCCTGGTGCTGAGTCTGGTGATGCCACCGCGCAGTATAATGTCGCCACATTATACCGGATGGGTCGGGGCGTTCGGGCTGATCTCGTTGTTGCGGCAATCTGGTATCGACAAGCTGCCGAGCAAGGCCATGCTCTATCCCAGGTCAATTTGGGACGTTTTTATTTAGAAGGAAAGGGCGTTGAAAAGGAAGTGGACCAAGCGTTGGTTTGGTTTCAAAAAGCAGCCGATAACGACGATGTTTTTGGCCAGTATTTCCTCGGGCGCCAGTATGTGATGGGTGTCGGCGTGCCACAGAACTATGCCCAGGCGGCTGCCTTTTTCCGTCGTGCAGCTGAGCAGGGGTTAAGCGATGCCGCATATGAGTTGGCGGTACTTTATAAACGGGGGGAGGGTACCGAGCGTGATCATGTTGAGGCAATGAAATGGTTTAGCGCTGCCGCGTACGCTGGGCACGTGGAGGCACAATTTGCTATAGGTCTGATATATGAAGAAGGTCAGGGGGTTCCTATGGATTTGGTGCGTGCCTATTTCTGGTACAGTGTAGCGGCGGCGAGCGGACATATGACTGGAGAAAATAATCGGTATCGTTTGGCGCCGGAGTTAACCGTGGAGCAATTGAACTCGACTCGTCGTAGTCTAAAGGAATGGCGTGACGGTAGGCCTTAGCAGGGGTTGGAGCAGGCCTCGTCTACAAATCAAGATGTAACAAAATCTTGGGACTTGAGATACTGAGCTCAAATTTAGCTGACGTTTTCTTGCACTTCTTTGTTTTAAACTCTCTCTAGAGGCGATGATATAAAAGTTGGTGGTGTGGAAGTAAGCGAAGATAAACTTCTCGGTGGCCGAGTAAGGTTGCGTCAACCGATCCGTGGGTATCGTGTTGCGATTGACCCGATTTTATTGGCGTCTGCTGTGCCTGCCAAGAGGGAGTCGCGTGTGCTTGATCTTGGTGCGGGCGTCGGCGCCGCTGCCTTATGTTTGGCGGCTCGAGTTTCCGGGTGCCGAGTCGATGCAGTAGAGTTACAGCCTGAACTTGCCAATATTGCTGTGAATAACGCTAACCTCAACCGATTGGAAGGTCGGGTTTGCGTACACGTATGTGATGTTCTGTCGCTTCCGCGGACTTTTTTTCAAAAATTTGACCATGTGATGGCCAATCCGCCTTTCCTTCCGGCAGACCGCTCTGCTCCCACAGGAGGGAAAAATTTATCGACGGTGGAATGTGGAGCCAGGTTAAGGGATTGGATCGACGCAGCGGCTGGTGTGCTCCGTTTTAAAGGCAGCCTCACTTTCATTCATCGCGCGGATCGGTTGGACGAATTGCTCGCTCTTATTCGGACTGTTGCTGGCGAGATTGTTGTGGCTCCTATCTGGCCCCGGGAAGGTAAGCCCGCTAAACGAGTTTTGGTGCGTGCTCGAAAAGGTGTGTCTACTCCACTTCGTTTGGTAGCCGGCCTGACGCTGTACGGCAATGACGGTGGATATACGGCCACGACTGAGTCAATTTTGCGTGGTGGGGCTCCATTTGTATTTGATTCAGATTTTAGCTATCCCGGCGAGTGCGCTGGTTTGGCAGGAGACGGCTGGACCGCAACGTGACCACGGACTAATGTCAGGCGATAGGAGGATGTGTGCTAATGCAGATATGGCCTTTTTCTCGCCGTGCGCCCAGTGTTGCGGTGCTGCGGTTGTCGGGCGTCATATCGCCCTCGGGACGGCCCTTTTCGGGTGCCTTGAATATGGCTGGGTTGGCGACACCTATCCAGCAGGCGTTTTCATTGCGTGGGGTAAAAGCAGTTGCATTATCCATTAATTCACCGGGTGGCTCGCCTGTGCAGTCAGCGTTGATAGCGAGACGGGTCCGTTCACTTGCCCGAGAAAGAGAACTGCCAGTGTTTGCTTTCGTAGAAGATATAGCGGCTTCGGGCGGGTATTGGCTCGCTTGTGCAGCTGATGAAATTTTCGCGGAATCTAGCTCAATCGTTGGTTCGATTGGCGTGATTTCGGCAGGCTTTGGATTTCAGGAAGCGATTAAAAGGCTTGGCATTGAGCGGCGGGTTTACGCAGAAGGAAAACAAAAAGGTCTTCTTGATCCATTTAAACCCGAGGATGCAGAGGAAGTTGCGCGTCTGAAGGAACTGCAAAGAGACATTTTTGAAGATTTCAAAACACACGTCCGCGAACGGCGTGGAAAGCGGCTCAAGGGGGATCAAGAGGTCCTTTTCAATGGCGATGTATGGACGGGAAGGAGGGCTCTGGAGCTAGGTTTGATAGATGGGTTAGGCGATTTCCGCACAGTACTTCGCGATCGTTTTGGGGAAAATGTTAAATTGCGCCCAATTGGCTCTTCTCGGCGTTGGTTTCGCAGGCGTGTTGGATTTGTACTCAATAATTCTGGAAATATAAGCGCCTCCGAGGAAATGGTTGGCGGTTTTGTTGATGCATTGGAAGCACGCGCTCTATGGGCTCGCTACGGAATCTAAGTTGCAAAAAGCAGGACTTGAGATATAGAAATATATCCGTCATATCAGGCTAAACCTAGAGTGTGCGTTCGCGAGAGCATGATTTCTCGACCTTTATTAAGCGGAAAACATAATGTTTGGTTTCAGCATACAAAAACTTCTGTTCACGGTCGCAATCGTTCTTATTGTGTGGTACGGCTTTAAAATCATTGGTCGTCTTGATAAAAAGCGGAAAGCTCAAATCAAGGCTCATAGACGGCAGAGGGGATCATCTTCACGTGTGGCCCAGCCCACAACAGAAGATATGGTGGCGTGCGTTGTTTGCGGTACATTCGTGACCTCTCGGGGCACCAAGTCTTGCGGTCGGGAGGGCTGTCCATACCCTGGCTAGCAAACAGGAAATTGGGGCTGGTTGCTCCTTATTTTATCAGATAGGTGATCTGTGCTTGTTGTCATTAATTACTTCCGGAACGTGTGCTTGACCCGATGCGGCCGGCACCGTAACTTAGCGGGAGATCTCTTTACCACTCAACCATCGTAATCGCGCCATGGTCCGCCAAAATAGGCGCGCGCTAAGCTTTCAAGAGCTTATTCTGACGTTGCAGCAGTACTGGGCAACTCAGGGCTGCGTCTTACTTCAACCCTACGACATGATGGTGGGAGCAGGAACTTTTCATCCTGCGACGCTACTACGCAGTCTCGGCCCAAAGCCATGGAGGGCAGCCTACGTGCAGCCATCGAGACGACCCTCTGACGGGCGTTACGGGAAGAATCCAAATCGTTTGCAACACTACTATCAATTTCAAGTCATTCTAAAACCATCTCCTGAGGATATTCAGGACCTGTATCTGGGCAGCCTAACGGACATCGGAATTGACACAAGACACCATGACATACGGTTTGTGGAAGACGATTGGGAGAGTCCTACACTGGGTGCTTGGGGGCTGGGCTGGGAGGTTTGGTGTGATGGAATGGAAGTCTCCCAGTTCACGTATTTTCAACAGGTAGGGGGAATAGATTGTGAAATTGTGTCTGGCGAATTGACCTACGGTTTGGAACGGTTAGCAATGTACGTTCAGGGTGTAGAGAACATCTTTGAGCTCGATTGGAATGGGGCGGGCATCTCGTACGGGGAGGTATTTTTGGAGGCTGAGCGGCAATATTCACAATACAATTTTGACCACGCTAATGTGACGGTACTTCGGCGTCATTTTGAGGATACTGAAGCGGAATGTTTATCGCTTTTGGCAGTAGAATTACCGCTCCCGGCCTACGATCAATGCATCGCTGCCAGCCACTTGTTCAATTTGCTAGACGCTCGTGGAGTAATCAGCGTAACTGAGCGACAGGCCTATATTGCCCGAGTGCGCACCCTTGCTAAAAAGTGTTGTGAGACATATCTGGCTCTAGAATCTGATGCCACTCCGTTGCCCGATGCAGAATAATGCCTGAGCTACTCCTCGAAGTACTGTCCGAAGAAATTCCGGCGCGGTTGCAGCATTCCGCCGTCGAAGATTTCAAAGGGCTTTTTTGCGCGAAATTAAGGGATCAGGGGTTATTTTTTGACTCGGCTGAGGCTCACGTGACACCAAGAAGACTAGTCTTGGTAATAGATGGTCTTCAGACTCGTCAATCAGACCGAATTGAGGAGAGAAAGGGCCCAAAGACAAGTGCTCCTGAGAAATCGATTCTGGGGTTTCTTCAATCGGCTGGATACGAATCGTTGGGTCATCCCGATCTCGAAAAGAGAGAAATTAAGGGCTCGGAGTTTTATTTTGTAAAGCGTTTGGTAAAAGGTTGCTCAACAAAAGAGCTGTTACCTGGGGTTATTCATGATGCCGTAACGGAGCTGCGATGGCCCAGGTCCATGCGCTGGGCATCCGGAACCCTGAAATGGGTACGACCGATCCACTCAATTCTTTGCATTTTTGATGGGCGTTTGGTGAAAGGCGATATTAGTACTGGTATTGGGTTGGCAGGCACCAGTGAAACAGCAATTAGATTCACCAACAAAACATGTGGACATCGATTTTTGGCGCCCGCTTTTTTTACTGTCAATAATTTCAGTGACTATGTGGAAAAATTGAGAAACTCTTTCGTAATTGTAGAGGCGGAGGAGAGACGAAAAATTATCGTCCAAAAGGCAAATGACCTAGCCGAGGAACATGGATTGCTGTTGCACACGGATGATTTTTTGATGAATGAGAACACAGGTCTCGTCGAATGGCCGGTAGTTCTCGTGGGTTCTTTCTCTGAAATATTCTTGACTTTACCTGATGAAGTGCTCGTGACTTCGATGAAACGTCACCAGAAATATATACCGCTCTACCAACGGGATGGACTCCTAGCTCCTCGTTTCGTCGTGGTGTCAAATTTAACGTCCAACGATGGCGGTGCGGCTATTGTGGCTGGTAATGAGAGGGTTCTCAGGGCCCGTCTATACGACGCGAAATTCTTCTGGGATGTAGACAGACAGACTTCGCTTGATGATTTTTCCAAACGACTCGGCGAGATTACGTTTCACGCTAAGCTCGGTTCAATGTCGGACAAGGTAATAAGGCTTGCCAAATTGGGTGTCAAAATCGCGCAACGTGTACCTAAGGCCAATGCGGATATGGTTGAGCGAGCGGCGTTGCTTTGTAAGGCTGATTTGGTGACTGAAATGGTAAGTGAGTTCCCTGAATTGCAGGGTGTCATGGGTAAATATTATGCCCTCCAGCAGGGAGAAAACGCGTCAGTAGCCGCGGCCATTGCAGATCACTATTCCCCGCTTGGGCCAAGTGATGTTTGTCCAAAAGCTCCAAATTCGGTTTCTTTGGCGCTCTCCGACAAGATTGATATTCTGGTTGGTATGTTTGGCGTTGGAGGACGGCCCTCGGGCTCCAAGGACCCCTATGCGCTTCGTCGAGCAGCGCTCGGGGTGATCCGATTGATTATGGAAAATGACCTCCGCTTGCCTCTGATTGAGGTGATAAGGGAATCGCATAAAAGTTATAAATTAGGCGTCTTAGGAGATCGGTCGGAGTGTGTAAGGACTTTGGTCGATTTTATAACTGATCGGCTTAAAGTGCATCTTCGTGAATTGGACTATGGTCATGACGTGGTATCCGCCGTCTTTGCGGTAACCGAAGAAGATGACCTTTGGAGATTGGTGGCTCGCGCAAAAGCTTTAAAGGAGTTTTTAGCCTCTACGGCAGGTGCTGATCTGCTTGGTGCCTACAATCGCGCCTCAAATATTGTGCAGATAGAGGAGAAAAAAGACAGGGTCACATACAACGCCGACGTGAACGCTGAAATGCTTGTGCAGCAGGAAGAGAAGGTGCTGTTCGCAGATCTCATTTCGTTCAGAGACAAACTTGGTAGGGCATTAGAGGGTGAGGATTATGCATCTGCGATGGAAGCCATCGCAGATCTTAAAGAGCCCGTGGATGCCTTCTTTGACCAAGTAACGGTGAACTGTGAAAACGCAGCGTTACGCCAAAATCGGCTGTACTTACTTGGAGAGATTCGTGATTCATTTAAAACTGTGGCCGATTTTTCGTTGATTAAAGGGTGACCGGCGTATGAGTCAGGTACTAACTAAGTGGGTATATCCGTTTGGTGCAGGGTGTGCCGATGGCAGCGCGGAGATGCGTGACCTGTTGGGCGGCAAGGGCGCTAATCTTGCCGAAATGAGTAACCTGGATTTACCGGTGCCTCCTGGTTTTACCCTGACGACGCAAGTGTGCGGCGCTTTTTATGACAACGACCACAATTATCCCGCCGATCTTAAAGGACAGGTTGCAAAGGCTTTGATGGGACTCGAAATGTCGGTAGAGGCTGGGTTCGGAAACAAAACGAAACCACTTTTGGTCTCAGTTCGTTCGGGCGCGCGTGCTTCCATGCCAGGGATGATGGACACTGTTCTAAATCTTGGTCTCAATGATGAGACTGTGGCGGGACTGGCGCTTCAAAGCGCAGATGAGCGTTTTGCCTACGACAGTTATCGTCGGTTCATCCAAATGTATGGAGACGTTGTACTTGGTGTGGCCCATCATCATTTTGAGGACATCCTTGAGAACTACAAGGATGAACGGGACTATCAACTGGACACCGAGATGGGTGCTGAGGACTGGAAAGAAATTGTTGGCCAGTACAGTGAAGAGATAGAACGTAAACGCGGGGAACCATTTCCTCAGGATCCCGAAATACAGTTGTGGGGTGCGATCAGTGCAGTATTCGGGAGCTGGATGAATCAGCGTGCTGTCACGTATCGTCGGCTCCACGATATTCCTGAATCATGGGGCACAGCGGTTAACGTCCAAGCAATGGTGTTTGGCAATATGGGGGATGACTGCGCCACTGGGGTAGCTTTCACGCGTAATCCATCTACTGGCGCAAAAGAAATTTACGGCGAGTACCTAGTTAATGCGCAAGGGGAGGACGTAGTCGCCGGGATTCGTACCCCGCAGCCTCTGACCGTAGCAGGCAGGCAAAGTGGTGGTGTTGATAGTTCGGCGATGGAAGAATCTATGCCAACGGTCTTTGCGCAGCTTAAAGGGGTATGCGGTAGGTTAGAGGCTCATTATCGCGATATGCAAGACATAGAATTTACAGTTCAGAAGGGTCAACTTTGGATGCTCCAGACGCGTAGCGGGAAAAGGACGGCTCAGGCTGCGTTACGAATTGCCGTGGATATGGCAAGAGAGAAAGTGATCGATAAGCGCGAGGCAGTTGGCCGTGTTGATCCGATGTCGCTTGAACAGCTGTTGCACCCGGCGCTTGATCCTACGGCGCCACGCACGGTCCTGGCCCGGGGTTTGGCAGCCTCGCCAGGCGCAGCGACGGGTATTCTGGTGTTTAATGCGGATGAAGCGGAGCGCAGGGCGCACGGCGGTGATCAGGTGCTTTTGGCCAGAATAGAAACGAGCCCAGAAGATATACATGGAATGCACGCA
>PTKD01000087.1 GCA_002938115.1 Alphaproteobacteria bacterium MarineAlpha9_Bin7
TACTCATTATGGCTTTCTTCGCCAATTTTTAACTAATGCGTCTCCCTCCTCTTTTTCAGCTGCCGTCATCCGAGAAATAAGGATTTCTAGATTTTTTTCTGCGATTTTATATCCCTGCGATTTTGCTAATGACCACCACAAATACGCGGTTACATAGTTTTTGGAAACGCCCACACCGCCCGAATATATAGATCCAAGAGCAGCCTGCGCAACAACCAGGCCGCGTGCGCCAGCTTGCTCATACCAACGTAGTGCGTCAACGCGACTCTCAGGTACACCCTCACCATTCTCGTACATAGTACCGAGATTAAATTGTGCCTCCGGCACACCTTGCGCGGCCGCCATCTTATACCATTTAGCGCCTTCGATCGGATCTCGTACGACACCTCTGCCGTTGCGGTAAATCACGCCCAAGTTGTATTGAGCTAAAGCATTTCCTTGTTCGGCAGCCATTCGATACCATTTCTCTGCTTCCGTATCATCTTCTAGTACGCCCCTCCCAGTTGCATACATCAGACCAAGGCCAACCTGTGCCCCAACGTGTCCTGCCTCAGCGAGTGGCCGCCATTCCCTTAAAACCGCGTCGTAGGAACCTTGTTGAAAAGCTGCCATACCGCCGTCGAAATCGGCACCCGCCGACGACATAGCGGAGCAACAAATTAGTATAAGAAACAAAGCGAATAAATTGTACATGGTGGAGTTATAAGCCCTATCTATCTTGAGACACAGTACGTAATTATTATATCAATAAGGACAACTAGCAGGGAATCACCGTGCAAGACGCATTCCTGAAAAAATATGATATGCATCGGCCAAATAGTAATTTCGAAATGATGGACGCTTTATTTCCTCTTCGCTGTAGTCGGATCCACCACGCAACACAAAATGCCGCGAATCAAACCACGGCACTGAATATTCTCGGTAAGGATATGCAATAAAACCCGGGTATGAATGAAAGCTATTGGCACACCATTCCCAAACTTCACCAACCTCATGAAGAGTGCCACCTTGGGTAGCTGCCTCCCATTCAAATTCGTGAGGAAGTCGTGCTCCAGCCCACGTAGCGAACGCGCCAGCTTCATAACGCGTGATCCCGTTTACCGGTGAACCTGCGGCTAAATCAGCAGGTCCGTCAGGGGTGATTTCAAACCACAAACCATCCGAGTCGCAGTGCCATCGTGCCGGGTGTTTGGTACTTTGACGAGCAAGCCACATGCAACCCAAGGCAGACCAAAATTTGGGATTCCGATAACCACCGTCAACGACAAATGCTAGGTATTGGGCATTACTGACCGGCTTTGAAGAAATATCAAAAGACTTCAGTGTCACCTGATGTTGGGGCAATTCATTGTCATAAGTAAATCCTAAAGTTCCCCCAATGGTATAGTTTCCGGACTCGAAAGCTTGAAATGACACTTCAGAATAGTCTGGCAATGCTTCTGATCCCGCACGATAGTGGTGCACAGGTAAACAGGCATGCCAGGCCGCACGTACCATACATAAAGTTTCTAAGTGCTGGGCGTGGTGATGGATCAGAAAGTGAATTAAGTAATTGTCCTCCATTATTTGGTCTGCTACGGGCGACTCGCAAGCCAACTTCAACGTGTCCCGATGTTCTCCCATTAGCCGTGCCGCCCATTCAATTAATTCATCACGTGGCGGCAGAGCCTCACCACGAGTTGCCTTCGATGTCACTTCAGGTGCATACATCTTTTGCAGGCGTCTCTCCAACCCACGATCACCACAGAGCGCGCCGCGAATCCAAATACATTCGATGTAAACACAATGACCTAAGTGCCAGCCTGGAGGGCTTAAAAGCGGGTGACACTGGCGACGGTGGTATTCTTCGTTGTCAACTGCAACGAGGGAACTCATAGGGATATCAAGAACCGCCTGTATCAGGCGGTCCTGGAGGGAAGCTAGGCGTCGGACTAGGGAAGCACTCACAAGGCAATTTGCTCTGGTGGAGATCCCAACGACAGAACCACCAAATGGTGCTTTGGCACTGATAACCATTCACCGGACGTACTCAATGGCTCTGAAGCGATGAGCCACCCGCCCGGAAAATGCTTTTCATCCTGCCCTAGATAAAGGCTCGGCGCATCGTGATCGATTGCATGCCGAGTAGCGTAGATCCTCTCACCATCAAGAATAAGAAAATTAAATAAACCGAGGGCACCCTGCATCCACACATGAATTTGTTCGAATAGCGCCCCCATTGTTTTTACTACATCATTATTGTGCTCTGGAAGCATCTGCCGCATTAGTGCAAAAAGGTATTCCGAATCAGTATTGCCATGAACATCAGCTTCTATTTCGGGTTTAAGAAAACGACGAAAAGCTGGTCGTACGTTTTCTGCAAACTCTTTAATGTATCCATTGTGTGAAAACAGAAAGTTCCCAACCCCGTACGGCGGTGTGTTAGCTGAAGTAACGGATTCGGGCACCGTTGCACTTCTCACATTTCCCAACCAAAATCTACTTTCCAAAACTGGGCCTAGCTGGACGATATTGCGATCCGCCCATATGGGGGCCGGATTTACGTAGCGTCGTGCAGTCCCATCATCCAAATACCAACCTACCCCAAAACCGTCTGCATTGACCTCAGCTGTGAGCATCTCTTTAGGTCGAAAGGATTGCTCAACCAAGCTATGGCTAGGTTGGACAAGAAATTGTTCAAGACTAATCGAGGGGCCAAGATATGCAGCGTGTCGACACATGGTATTTGCCAAAGAAATCGAAATTCGTTAGATGAGAACTTGTATCAAATATACCAAATGTTAGCTTCCTATAGTTGATAAGCAAGATGGGTAGGGTAGAATTGGCCCTCAAAAATAATTATGAACAGTGTGGCTAATCTAGAAAACGCGTTTGAACAACGATTTAGGTGCATTCCTGTACCTCCTACCCGGCATGTCCCGAACATAGAGGAAGACGCGCGAAACGGCCTTTTGTCGCGACCACGCTCTCTACCACCAAAGTATTTTTATGATGACCGGGGCTCGGAGTTGTTTGAGCGAATCTGCAAAACATCCGATTATTATCCTACCCGCACTGAGGATTTTTTGCTACGACAGCACGCCCAAGACATCATCCAAAAAACCCAGCCAAGTAGAATTTTTGAATTAGGCAGCGGCTCTTCAGTTAAAACTCAGCGTTTACTCGACGTGTGTGGTGAAATCGCGCATTTCCCATCGTATACTGCTTTCGATATCTCCGAGCACGCATTGCTTTTTGGTGGAGAAACACTGTCAAACCGATATGCCTGGCTAGAAATCGATCTGTTACTTGGGGATTACGAAGCTGGGTTTAACAACATACCGCGAGAGAATGGATCTAGACTGATCCTCTTCCTTGGAAGCACCATCGGGAATTTTGAGCAGGATCGCGCTATCCGATTTATGAATGATCTCCGTGCCAACATGTCAAGTAGTGATCGTTTGTTGGTTGGCTTTGATCGGGTCAAGGATGCACGCATATTAAATGCAGCCTATAACGATAGAGAAGGTGTCACAGCTGCTTTTAATTTAAATGTCTTGAACGTCTTGAACAACGAACTCAGCGCAAATTTTAATCCTGAGAATTTTGAGCATTCTGCACACTATGACACTGAGAAATCACAGGTGGAAATGCATCTAGTTTCGTCATGCACCCATTTAGTCACCTTGAATACTTTGGGTGCTACCATAGAGATTAGAACTGGCGAACGCATACGTACAGAGATCAGCAGGAAGTTTACAAACAAATCGTTGCACAATTTGCTTGGACAAGCCGAATTTGATGTCGAGCAGGACTTCGTCTCCTCCGACGATTATTTTTCTTTGGTGCTGGCCAAGCCAGTCTAACTCAATAGATTCGACCCTAGTTGGCCAATAACAGTTGCCCATTGGCGACTGGGCCACCTTAAGGCATACTCCGCGTCCAGCGTCGGAAGTCTGGAATGATTAACTCTAACTGGGGCGGAGCAGCTCTCTTGCGCCACAGCATTTCGTTATTTTTTATCCTGGGTGGCACCTGGTTATTATTGTCTGGTCATATGGAGGCATTGCCTCTGATTCTAGGCGCGATAGCCTGTACATTTGTGGTCTACTTGACGCGACGAATGGATATTATCGATGGGGAGAGCCATCCAATTCATATGGGTTTTCGACTGCCAAGCTACTGGGCTTGGCTTGCCTGGGAAATATGCAAAGCTAACTTCGACGTTGCGTGTCGGATTCTTGACCCAAGGTTGCCAATTGAACCACGCTTGTTTGAACTGGAATTGCATCAATCGAGCGACCTCGAGAAGGTGATTTATGCCAATTCGATCACGCTTACACCGGGAACTGTAACCACAAATTTAGACGAAGAGCATATCCAGATTCATGCTCTCAGTGTCGAAGCCGAGAGAGAGATTCGCTCCGGCAAAATGGCTGCAAAAGTCGCGGCACTGGAAACATCAGAGTGACTAGTTCTTTTGCCATAGTGGGAGCAGCGCTCCTGTTCGCAATGGGACTCGCAGTGGTACGCGCAGTAGCTGGACCAACGTTGTTTGATCGGATTCTTGCCGCCAATAGTTTTGGCACTAAAACCGTACTATTGCTTGCTATCCTAGGGTTCCTTGTTGGACGGCCAGACTTCCTCGACCTAGCCTTAGTATATGCGCTAATCAACTTCGTTGGGGTCATCGCAGCTCTAAAGCTTATCAAGTTTGGCCGTTTTTCAGATCCTAAACCTCCAGTCGGAACTTGATGTTTGCTCTCGACATAATGAGTTGGATTTTACTAGGGATAGGAACCCTATTTCTTTTGATCGGTGCTGTGGGGTTAATTCGCCTGCCCGACTTTTTCTCACGCATACATGCGGCCGGACTGATTGACACCCTAGGTGCAGGCCTCATCCTTGCTGGCTTGATGATCGAAGCAGGCTGGTCATTGAATCTTGCCAAGCTTGTCCTAATTTTATTATTTCTGCTTTTTACCAGCCCGACATCAAGCCATGCCCTCGCACATGCTGCTTTGGTTCACGGCCTCAAGCCTTGGCGCCACCCGAAAGACAGCAGACAAGCTCAAATTAATACAGATGGAGACGAAGCATCGAACCATTGATTGGCATCGGTCTACTACTGTTTCTATTGCTCACGGCGACTGGCATCCTTTTGGTCCGCAACCTGTTCGCAGTAGTAATACTTAGCGGCATCTACAGCTTGTTGATGGCGGGTACCTTCACGATCCTGGATGCAGTTGATGTAGCGTTTACGGAAGCAGCGGTTGGCGCTGGCATTAGCACGGTGCTACTTCTTGCAGCCTTGGGGGTGGTCGGCCAGGAAGACCGCGGCAGAAATCGACGAGCTCTGATTCCAATCGCAGTCGTTGTTTTGGCGGGCGTCATGCTAATTTATGCCGTTCCAGAGATGCCACCATTTGGTAGCCCAGAAGCACCGATCCATGTTCACGTGGCACCCCAGTACATCGAGGAAACACCCAGTGTGATCGGCATACCGAATGTCGTTACCGCGGTCCTTGCCGATTATCGTGGTTTCGACACACTAGGTGAAGTAACCGTGATCTTCACCGCCGGAATTGGCGTGCTCCTTTTGTTTGCCGGCCGACGGAGAAAATATAAATGAGCGAACATTTAATTTTGCGTGTGGTCATAAAGTTTCTTATTCCCTTTATTTTTCTTTTTGCGCTTTATGTTCAAGCTCATGGGGATTACGGGCCCGGCGGTGGTTTTCAGGCCGGCATAATTTTTTCTGTTGGTTTTATCCTTTACGGTATGATCTTCGGCTTGCAACGACTGCGTAGGGTTGTGCCCCCACATCTGATTCTGGCGTTAATGGCTTTTGGCCTTTTGCTGTACACGGGAGTGGGATTTGCGACCATATTACTCGGCGGGACATTTCTTGATTACGGATATCTCTCCCACGACACCGTCCACGGCCATCACTACGGTATTTTCTTGATCGAACTTGGCGTTGGAATCACTGTGGCGTCCGTGATGATTGCTATTTATCAAACTTTTACTGCGCGCGCTGAAGAAACCACAGACGAAAATGTCGGTACTGGGTAATTTCAATTACGTGATTGCGATCACGCTCTCTATGATTGGTCTTTACGTTCTCATCGAACGTGGGAACCTGATCAAAAAATTAGTTGGATTAAACGTATTTCAATCCTCTGTTTTTCTCCTTTACATCTCAATGGGAAAAATCGATGGAGGCACCCCTCCAATCCACTATGAGGGCATTGCACCGTTTTCTAACCCATTGCCGCACGTATTGATTCTAACCGCAATCGTAGTTGGTGTTGCCACTCTCTCAGTTGGGCTGGCCTTGGTGATACGTATACGAGATGCTTACGGAACTATTGAGGAAGATGAAATTCAGGCCCTGGATGCTGAATCTGGAGGCACTGAATGATTTTTTCCAACCTAGCAGCTCTCCAGGTTGTGGTGCCGCTAATAGGAGCGCCACTATGCACACTCTTTGGCAGAGGAATACTGGCATGGGCCTTGAGCACAGCCGTAACTTGGTTTGCGTTTGCGGTCTCGATTTCTCTTTTAATGCAAGTCCTATGCTGCGGAACAATCAATTATGTGATGGGCGGATGGCTCGCGCCGTGGGGCATTGAATACCGGGTCGACCATCTCTCTGCTTTGGTGTTGCTCCTAATTACTGGGGTTGCATCCGCTGTTATGCCCTTCGCGTATCAAAGCGTCGCTAGAGAAATTCCAAGAGAAAAGCATCGCCTTTTTTACACGGCCTACCTGCTCACTTTTACCGGCTTACTTGGTATGGTTATTACGGGTGATGCATTTAACGCATTTGTCTTTATGGAAATTTCCTCTTTGTCAGCATACGTGCTGATTGCCCTAGGAAAGAATCGACGCGCGCTATATGCGAGCTTTCAGTACCTAGTACTGGGCACAATAGGTGCAACGTTCTTTGTAATTGGGGTCGGCTTGTTATACATGATCACTGGAACACTCAATATGGTCGATTTGAGTGAGCGTTTAAGTGGCCAGCACGACAGTCGGGTATTTCTGGCAGCGGTTGGTTTTCTAGTTGTTGGACTAAGTCTAAAGCTTGCACTTTTCCCCCTTCATCTCTGGTTGCCCAACTCGTACGCCTATGCACCATCCGTGGTTACAGTGTTACTTGCGGCGACCGGCACCAAGGTTGCTGTTTATCTGCTGCTACGTTTTATTTTCACGGTTTTGCAAGTCAACCAGCAGCCCGATTTGCTACCTGTAGTAGACCTATTGTTTCCGCTTGCGCTCATTGGCATGTTTGCAGGCTCAATAGTTGCCATATACCAGACCGATGTTAAACGCCTACTCGCGTACTCAAGCATCGCCCAGATGGGCTACATTCTACTCGGCATATCCATGGCTTCTGAGCGTGGATTAATTGGGGCGATAGTACATGTATTTAATCATGGCGTGATGAAGGCTGGCCTCTTTGTTGCAGTTGGCGCGATCGCCGTACACGCAGGCGGGACGTCCATTCAAAACCTCGCCGGCCTTGGAAGGCGCATGCCGTTTACTATGGCCGCATTTACAATATGCGCGCTTAGCTTGATAGGCATACCTGGTACTGTTGGATTCGTTAGTAAATGGTATCTAGTCCTAGCGGCTCTAGAGGCTGGCACAACGAGAGGATTCATTGCAGCAATAGCAGTAGTCTCTGCTTCGTTATTAGCGATAATTTACGTTTGGCGCGTCGTAGAAGTTGCATATTTTGCAAACCCATCTGATGGTGAAGCATCCGTGGCTGAAGCATCTTGGCAAACCCAGTTTAGTTTGTGGATATTTTCAAGCTCATGTGTAGCGTTCGGCTTGTCTACAGGCCTGACCGCTGGTGTGGCTCGCCTCGCAGCCCAGACTCTACTGGGCATAGCCCCATGAGCTCGAATACTGCTATCGCTTTGGCTCCTGTCATTCCATTTCTTGGCGCCGTGTTGATCGGGTTGGCCAGACGTAATCCCAACATCCGCGAAGGCATCACTTTTATCACCGCGGCCTCCCTGTTCCTCCTAGTGCTGTCCATAA
>PTKD01000088.1 GCA_002938115.1 Alphaproteobacteria bacterium MarineAlpha9_Bin7
CAAGCATGATAACTGGATTTGTAGATAGCGCTGCGTACGTTTCAATTTCGGCTATGGGTCCATTTTCGTCAGCAAAATCGATCCGATCAATATAGTAAGCCGGTACGACTTCACCATTATCATCGACAACAAAACCCGTATCCATTGGGTGCGTTATCTTTGTTTTAACTCGCCATGCTCCAGCTTCCCGGTTGAATTGGCTAATCAATATTTTACCAATTTCCCCGGTCAGACATATCTGAGTTTCGGGATCACACGAAGGCAACGAACAACCGCCCGGACTTTTCACGAAGACCATCTTCGAGCCCACGTGCCACTTCCCGGTTTCATCTTTAAGAGCGGCACGTACCGGCGAATCATCTTCTAACCTGATATTCATTCCAATCGCTTCGATGGGTCGATGCGGGTACATATGAGTAGCCTTTTGGATGGGATTATTCTCAATCAATAATACAAACTCTTGCATATTCTGGAGGTAATCAGGAATTTTAACTACTAAAGATACCTCGTGTGGCTCTTCTACGAAGTCCTGCATAATGACTTTTATTTCGTCATCAAATATGATTTTTCCTGTAATTAAATGGTCATCCCGGACCTGAGCCCAATTTTCTGAAAGTGCGGGATCCAGGAGTACCTTGGCCTGTTCGAGTGATTTTGAAGTCGGCGTATCCCATTTTGCTGTGGGAGCAGAAGTCATTTCCTCTGACAATTCCGGTGCTTTAAAATCCGAAAACGGGCCCGCATGTACCTGAGAACAAACTCCCAACATCGATACAAACATTGTGATGGAGCAAAGAACATTGTCACTCATGTAGCCAGACCCCAGCCTTCTTTCCTTTCTCTTTTCTTTTTTTCTTGACCGCATCGTAGGTCCAACTCCACGCCAACGGAAACACCACGCACGACCCGACAATTCCGTGCCGCATCCCGTTTTCAAAAGCCATACTCAACGCCTTGTGTATAAATTTATGGTCACGTTTCTGCAAGCCCTCTACACTATGAATAGAACTGTACGATATTTACAGTAATCAATGATTACTAGTTTGATGATTAATAACTAAATGGCAACGTATGAAAGTCATTATCGTTGGAGCAGGCGTTGTTGGAATCACTACCGCCTATTATTTGGAAGCCGAGGGCCACGAGGTTACGGTCGTCGAACGTCAAGACCGTGCCGGCATGGAGACGAGTTTTGCGAATGCCGGGCAACTTTGCCGGTATACGGCTCGACCCTGGGCGGGACCCTCAGTCCCTGCAATGATTTTTCGAGAAATGGGCCGCGCGAGCGCCCCGTATCTGGTTCGTCTTCGCTTCGATCCACAAATGTGGCGATGGCTGGTAAGCTTTCTCGCACAGTGCCGTACCTCAAAATACCAAAAGACTCGCTCCAACCTTTTGCGGATTGCCATCCATAGCTCGAATTTGATGGATGACCTTATCGCTCGGGAAAATATTGACTTCGATCACAGCCGATATGGAGTGCTTCACCTGTTTCAAGACCAAAAATCACTTGATCATGCAAGCGAGGATGAACGACGTTTTGCGAATACAGATATTCGCGGAGAAACACTTGATTACACTAGCTGCGTTGCGATTGAGCCAGCCCTCAATCAATGTCAAACAAGTTTCGCTGGCGGCATTCTTCACCAACACGAACAAACCGGAGACGCACATCAGTTTACGGAAAAACTGGCACGAATTCTGGCAGGACGTGGGGTATCGTTTGACTATGGGGTTGAAGCTCAAAAATTGATAACCGAAGGCGAGTCCTTTTCCAGCTTGAGAACCAACAGGGGGACTATAAAGGCAGACGCCATAGTCATCGGCGCTGCCACCCACAGCGCAAAATTGTTGAGCCCTATGTGCCCCTATTTACCTATATACCCTGTTAAAGGTTATTCCATCACGATACCGACCGGAGGTTACAACGGAGCTCCAAAGATTGGCATCCATGATAGTAGCCGCAAAATTGGCTTTAGTCGCCTTGGAGACCGGCTTCGTGTAGCAGGAACTGCTGAATTTGGCGCACCTAATACCCAACCATCTCCATCACGGATTGAGGCTCTACGCGATCGAGCACGCACAATATTTCCTGGAGCCGGAGATTTTGAGGCAGCGCAAACTTGGGCAGGTCTTCGCCCAATGACCCCCGATGGAGCACCAGTGCTTGGTCAGACAAAATGGAAAAATCTATTCGTCAATACCGGTCACGGAAGCTTGGGCTGGAGTCTTGCGTGTGGCTCCGGCCACATACTTGCTGACTTACTGGCTGGCCGCACCCCTAGGATTGATCTTTCCGGGTTAACCGTCGATCGATTTTTCTAACGTCTATACGTACCGAATTTGACGTGCGCAAATAAATCACCGGCAGAACAATATATCGAAACGCGTTACGTGATATGAATCGCATAACCTTTCTGACGGCAGCTTAATGAGTGACTGAGAATTTTATCTCACTCATCCTGCAATGCGATTAAAGCATCCGCGGCACATACTCCGGCCCCTTCGGGCAACACCATTAAGGGATTGATGTCCAGCTCAGAAACACGTTCTGCGGCAAGCGAAAAACCTGATAACCGAACTAGAGTATCTGCAATTGCATCAATGTCACACTTTGGATGGCCTCTGGCGCCCTTTAGCAGGGGGTATGTCTTTAGTTCAGCAATCATATTATAGGCATCTGATGTCGTGATTGGAGCCACACGAACTACCGAATCATGCAACATTTCGACCATGATTCCTCCACTACCGACCAAAATTATAGGACCAAACACAGGGTCTCGCTTTACACCTACAATAAGTTCAATTGCGTCCGGAACCATTTTGTAAACACCGACGCCGTCAACAAATGCGTTTGGATCAAAGCCCCTGACAGCATTTTGTATATCCTCGAATGCGGAAGCAACCGCCAGAGGTGTCTCAATACCAAGCCGAACACCTCCCGCTTCGCTTTTGTGACCTATATCCCGAGATTCAATTTTCAACACCACCGGATAACCGACTTCTTCGGCTACAGCTACCGCTTGTTCCGGATTTTTAGCAACATCACCTTGCGTCACAGATATGCCCAACAAAGTGAGTAGCTGCTTGGATTCATATTCTCCAAGCTGATATCTACCATTTCGCAGCGCTTCTGTGACCAATACCAACGCGTCATCGACATCGCCTTCCGGTATTTCCTCCTGCATCGTCAGTGGAGCAGAAATAAGGGAACGGATTGCTTTCAAAGCTCGCAAAGGATCTCCGAAACACGGTATTTGTTCCTGTCGAAGCCGGTCAGGCATAGATGGATCACCCAACATCCAGCCGACCACAATCGGTTTTTCGTTCACTTTATTGGCCTTGATTATCTCGTCACACAGTGCATCCACATTCAACATCTGAACGCCAAAGAATGCGAGCACCACATCAACATTTGGGTCACTCACCATGTGTTTTAAATGCCACCCGATCGCTTCAGCATCAGTCAACGCCTGCAACGTGAAATCGACGGGATTTTGGGCAGATCCGAAAGCAGGCAACTTTTCCATGATTCGGTCGCTAGTCTCCGGGTGCAGCTGTGGCAATTCTAGACCGAGCTCACCAACCTTATCTGCACAAAAAACCCCAATCCCACCTGAATTCGTGAGTATGCCTACGCCAGGGCCCTTACTTGTTGAAGGTGATAAGCTATACAGTTCAACCAAATCGAATAACTCCGTAACATCATCAGCTTCGATCACACCCCATTGGCGGAATGCTGCCCTATAAACCTCGTACGTACCAACCATAGAGCCGGTATGCGACGCGGCTACTCGAGCGCTCTCATCGCTCCTGCCGACCTTCAGGATTATCACCGGAGTTTCATTGGCCCGTGCGACAGCCAGAGCCGCACGAAGCTTGCGGCCATCTCGTATCCCCTCCATGTAGCCGGCGACGACTCTGATACGCGGGTCCGATGCCATGTGGGCCACCATATCCGCGAAATCAACGATAGATTCGTTCCCAGTACTGTTTAAATACCCAAGTCCAAGACCGCGCTGGTGACATTCCGCTGCCACAATTCCCGCGAATAAGCCGCTCTGGCTCACAAAACCAATTGGTCCGGCACGAATATCGTCACGCGACAAAGTAGAGCTGAAGTTGGCAATCATGCGATCATGTAAATTCGCTACGCCCTGGCAATTCGGACCGCAGACTAAACTACCGCCCGCTTCTGCAACGGCCTTGAGTTCATCCTCCAATTCAACCCCGTCGCCTCCCATCTCCGAGAAACCACTGGAATAAATTGTCATTGAGGGAATGCCGGCGGCCTGGCACGCTCGCATTGTCTCGATAACATGGGACGCGGGCACAGCGATAATTGCCATATCAGCGGGTTCGGGAATATCCGCCACCGATGGATAGCAACGAACGCCGTCAATGTCCTCATATTTTGGATTGACCGGGTAAATGGGACCGAGAAAACCAAATCGACGCAGGAAGGAAAGTGGTCTTCCTCCAACCCGACTTGGATCCGGGGTCGCGCCGACAATCGCAATCGAGCGAGGACTTAACAACGTTGTAAGATCACGCAGACCATTCGCTGTTGTGAATGAATCACTACGATTGTTCATCTGCGTCGCAATCGATCTTGAGACATTTTAAACGCGGAGAGAAAAGCGATGCAGACCCGTCAGCACACTGCAAAACCAGCCTCTCGGGCATATCAAAACAACGAGCCAAGCGCATTCCCCTCTTTCCCGTAGACTCGTGCTACTAAGCAGCACTCAGCGATGGTCGACCCGAGTCAGACAAGACATCTTGATAACCAACCAAAATATCATCGTCACCCGCGTTAGCTGCCAGGTCCAAGACCTTGGAAATCGTTGGCGCTGCCTCACCACCAACGACTCGCTTAACTGGCTGATCGAGGTAATCAAAAAACCGACGATGGAGTTCATCGGCTATGGCGCCTCCAAACGAAGTACCTTGAGTGCCTTGCTCAACTATTAAAACATTGTTGGTTTTGCGAATGCTCTCCCCGATCGTTTCCCAGTCAAGGCTTGCACGATCTAGAGTACGAAGATCTATAACTTCCGCGTCAATGTCAGCTTGCTCTGCTATCTCTACACACGGGCCAACCATTGCGAGAGACGTCAGCACAGTAAAGTCCGCGCCAGGTCGAACCACTTTAGACTTTCCAAGCTGGATAAAAAAATCGAGGTCCTTGGCGGGAGCCGGACCCATCGACTGATAAAGGTCAATGTGCTCAACGACCAAAACAGGATCCTCACACAACAACGCGCTATTCATGAGGCCAACATAATCATACGGCGTGCTCGGGGCCACTATCCGCCAGCCGGGGAATTGCGTGAATAGGCCACTTGGATCCATCGAGTGTTGAGAACCATACCCAGATTTTGCAGCTACCTTAGCTCTTAAAACTAATGGCACCGGCAAGTCTCCCCCGAACATATGTCGCATCTTTGCGATCTGGTTAAACACTTGATCTGCAGCAACATAAATGAAATCGGCATACATGAATTCAACCACAGGACGAAAATGTCCGTCAGCCGCCACACCGCCCGCAAGTCCGGCAAAGCCCCCTTCTGTGATAGGAGTGCCTATAATGCGATCCGGGAATTTTTCGGCCAAGCCTTTCGTGGCCCCGTTTGTACCCCCGCGTAACTTATGAACATCCTCGCCTATCACAAAAATCCGATCATCGGTCTCCATTCTTCGACCCATGACGCCAGAGACAAGATCAATGAACTTCCGCTCTACCACCTCTCCCGAGTGATCTTCCTTCTCCTCATAACGAACCCCATCAAATTCCGACATGTCACCCCTTATGCCGTGATCCACTTTACTCCGACTTGGCCACAACTTAGGTTTGATTCTCCTGCGATTACCATCGGGCTCAAGCAAGTTTTGGGCCGCGCGCTCCACTGCCGCCATCGCTTCATTACGTAAACGCTCGGTCTGATGCTTTGTGAGATGGCCAGATTCAATCATCCGCATAGCCATATACTCTGGCGGATCACGTTCACGCCATTTTTGCTCTTCCTCTTTGCTCCTATAGCCAAACGCACTACCCGGTAACGGTCCATTCTGATGGAAAAAACGATAGCAATCTGCCTCAACGATCACCGGCCCTTTGCCTTTGCGTAGAATAGAGAGGGCTTTCTCCGTCGTAATCTTAACTGCTAGCGGATCCATGCCGTCAGTGGTAAAAGCCGGAATTCCATAAGCTTGTCCGCGTGCGGCGAGGCGTGTCTCGCGCGTAGACTCCTGCACGGTAGTTGAAACTGCGTATTGATTGTTTTCAACAAAGTAAAGAATCGGCAGGTTGTAAAGGGCCGCGAGGTTAAACGACTCAGCTACTGCACCTTGATGCATCGCGCCATCACCGAAGAAGCTGATTACAACGTCACCCTGTCCTAATCTTTTACGTGACCAAGCAACGCCGGTTGCGATAGGCACGCCACCGCCGACAATGGCATTGGTTCCTACTACTCCGGATTCGCGCGAACGAAGATGCATCGAACCACCTCGACCTCCGCAATATCCCTGCTCTAGACCCATTATCTCAGCCAAAGTTCGTTGAACGACTGCTTGCATTGGCTCGGCCAGCGGTCCGGCCAATGGATCGTAGGTTGACGGCGATGCATGGTTCAGTGTTTTCGCAAGAAATTGGTGATGGGCCCGGTGAGTGCCGTTGATTTGATCACCAGGCCGAACTGCAGCCATTGCTCCAACCGCCGCCCCCTCCTGGCCAATGGAAGAGTGAGCTGGACCGTGAACAAGGCTCTCCCCGGCAAGTTCCAAAACCGTCTCTTCAAACGCTCGAATAAGATTTAAATTTTGCAACATGCGCACCATCGTTGGGACATCAGCTTTTAGCCAATCGGCCTCTGTGACACGTATTTCTTCCCACGGCGCACTGGTTTTAAGTTTGATACTCCGAGGCATAAATGCTCTCCCCAACCTAACGTGATTTTCCTACCAAAATACTTCTCCCAATCAAATTTCGTAACTTGCCAAAAACTATGCTCAAGGGTTAAGGCGCTGTCCAGGCGAACTTACCCTTTTCAATATTTTAACCCCGTCTATTGAACAATTACCACACCAACATCATATATCATGAAGTCAAGGATGCCTTTTATAAGGGTCCTTGGGACGATGACCGGGCTGCGCATTGTTGCGGGCCATAACCCTTAATCATGTTGCTCAATGGAGGATATGATAATGCACAATTTCGACCTTTCCCCCCTATTTCGTACATCCGTTGGTTTCGATTACCTGAATGGTTTATTCGATGCTGCAATGCATGTTGATGAGGCGCCTTCCTATCCGCCTTATAACATCGAAAAACTTGAGGAAGATAGCTACCGTATTACGATGGCTATTGCTGGCTTCGGCGAAGCAGATGTGGAAGTTCTCCTAAAAGAGAACACACTTACCGTAAACGGAAAAATAAAAGACGCAGAAAATGCGACGCCTTACCTATATCAAGGTATTGCGGGACGCGCATTTAGCCGAAGCTTCCAAATCGCCGATCACATTAAAGTTACCGGCGCCGAACTAAGTAACGGCTTGTTGCATATAGCGTTAATGCGAGAGATTCCGGAAGAAATGCGACCACGCAAGATCGCAATTGGGACCTCTGGAGATAAGAACAAAATGCTTGGCCACAAAAAAGCAGCCTGAGGGCTGATAAAAATTTCAAACGATACGTTGGGCACGCCTCTTCCAGAGGCGTGCCTTTTACCCTACTGCACTCCATCTACCAGCAAAAGATCGCCATCCGAAGCCGAACGACGGAGTTCAATTAGTGGAGCATATTCCTCGGAAGTATACCATTTCTTTGCGGCCTCTACCGACTGGAACTCTATCACAACCATACGTCTTCCTAAAAAAGTGCCCTCGAGTTTGTCGACCGCACCTCCGCGAACCAAGTACCGACC
>PTKD01000089.1 GCA_002938115.1 Alphaproteobacteria bacterium MarineAlpha9_Bin7
TGAGTTTTGCGAGATTATCGCGGATGCTAAGGGTTTCCTATCAGCTGCTGAAGCAACAATTTTTTGTTTTTCCCGATGGGGTTCGTTGTGTTTAGCTTTTGCGGGTCCCTGTTCAGTGCTCGCGCATTTTCTGCCCCTTCTTTCTGGTTGTTTCGGCGGCCGAGGTGTTTTTGTTACAGTTCCAATTAGCTCATTTGTTGATGTCGTTTGGTCATCTTCTGTAGCCCTGCGGGAGATGGTGTGACCAATGAGCTCAATGATGCTTTGTAGGTATTTTTTGTCTGCCGGAGTAGCTATCATAAAGGTGCACCCAGTTTTTCCAGCTCGACCAGTGCGACCGATTCGGTGGACATAGTCCTCGGCATGGAGAGGGACATCGAAATTGAACACGTGACTTAGCCCCTGAATGTCCAGGCCACGACCTGCTACGTCTGTTGCAACAAGTAACTTGACCGTGCCGCTTTTAAAGGAGGCAAGGGTTTCTTCCCTGGCTGACTGAGGCATGTCTCCGTGAAGGCGTGCGCTATCAAATTTGTGACGCCGAAGAGAACGATGTAGAAGATCTACGTCTTTTTTCCGGTTGCAGAAGATCAACGCATTTTCGACTCGTTCATTCTGTAACAGGGTGCGAAGGGCTTTGTTCTTATCTCGAGCTGAAACTTCTACCAAATATTCGTCAATTGTTTCAGCAGTAGATGCTGGAGGTGCAACGGCTATTTCTACAGGCGAGAGCAAAAACTTGCTGGCCAGGTGGTGAATTTCTGGCAGCATAGTCGCCGAAAACATAGTGGTTTGCCTTATTTTTGGCAGCAGATTAACGATTTTTTCAACATCTGGAATAAAACCCATATCCAACATACGATCGGCTTCGTCTATCACTAGGAACTTTACGCCATTGAGCAACAATGATCCCCGTTCAAATAGATCGAGCAGCCGGCCAGGTGTGGCTATGAGGACGTCAACGCCTCGGCCTAATTTCCGCTGTTGTTCGTCTGCAGACACACCACCGATCAGCAGAGCCATTGTAAGTTTGTGATATTTTCCATAGGTAACAAAATTTTGTGATATCTGTGCAGCAAGTTCCCGTGTTGGCGTTAAAACCAGAGAGCGCGGCATTCTGGCTCGGGCGCGACCTTTTGATAAGGCTTCTATCATTGGCAGTGTGAAGGATGCAGTCTTTCCAGTCCCAGTTTGTGCGCAACCGAGCACGTCACGCCCTTGTAGGACTATCGGTATTGCTTGCGCCTGAATCGGTGTCGGAGCGGTGTATCCCGCGTCCGCAACTGCTCTTAAAATATCAGGGCCAAGCCCTAGTTGGTCGAACAACATCTATGTCCGTTACTGCGCGTATAACAATAGGAAGGAAAATAATGAGTGACTATTTTGCAATACAGTAGAACTCGGTAAGCCGTATACATGTGTTTATGATGGTAGGTCAATGATGGTAACAAGCCGCTTATAGTAAAATATGAAGCTTTATGAAAGACTTAAACGGTTTTATGCAACGTATCATGAGTTTATTGTCGCTGCTCGTGAGGTACCCTTTATTTCGTGTGTTTTCTTGATGAACAACGCAGTCAAACATCGAGTTCACTGAAAAATTTTGCATGCTCCTGGATAAAGCTGAGCCGGTGTTCTGGGCTCCGCCCCATCAACGCCTCCACTCTTTGTGCCGTCATTTGTTTAGTTTGAGTATTATCTGTAATCTGAAGCAAGGTGCGAGTGCTGGGAGCCATCGTTGTTGATTTTAATTGTGCTGGTGGCATTTCACCAAGCCCTTTAAAACGGCTTACATCCACTTTCCCCTTGAACTTCATTGAAAGTAGTTCTTTTAGGTGCGTATCGTCCTGCGCATATTCAGTGTTTGCGCCCCGGTTTAGTCGATAAAGTGGTGGTTGTGCGAGAAACAGGTGACCTTCGCTAATCAATTTGGGCATCTCGCAATAGAAAAAGGTCATTAATAGTGAAGCGATATGAGCTCCATCAACGTCGGCATCCGTCATTATAACAACCCGCTCGTACCGAAGTTTGGAGCTGCTATAATTCTCCCGAGTCCCGCAACCAAGAGCCAAAACGAGATCGGAGAGTTCTTTGTTGCCGCGTAATTTGTCCGTCGTTGCGCTCATCACATTCAAAACTTTACCGCGCAATGCAAAAACGGCTTGAGTTTTTCGATCGCGCGCGGATTTGGCTGAGCCGCCTGCTGAATCACCTTCAACCAAAAAAATTTCAGTTCCAGTGGCTTCGGCTAAGGTACAGTCAGAAAGTTTACCGGGGAGGCGAAGTCGGCGTGTGGCGGATTGCCGCTTAACATCACGTTCCTGACGTCTACGAAGCCTATTTTCCACTCGTTCTAGTACTCGGGACAATAAAGTATCGGCCAACTCAGGGTCTTGAGTCAGCCAATGTTCAAAATGATCTTTTAGGCAAGCTTCAACCCACTTAGCGGCTTCAGGAGAATTTAGGCGTTCCTTGGTCTGGCCTTGAAATTGGGGTTCGGAGATAAATACAGATAAAATCCCACAGGTGCTGGTCAATATGTCATCGGCGGTAATTTGGTTGGCGCGCTTTACCTTTGCGAGTTCTCCGTACGCCTTGAGGCCACGAGTTAACGCAGTTCGAAAGCCGGATTCGTGGCTACCACCGTCGGGCGTGGGTACGGTGTTACAATAAGAGTGCAGGAATGAGGTTCCGTCATCTGATGGCCAGGAAACTGCCCACTCCACTCTACCGCCTTTGGCGAGTTTAGCTTCTCCGCTAAACGGAATCGAAGTGACCATCTCCCTGTTGCCTGTTTCAATTAGAAGAAAATCTTTTAGGCCGCCGGGGAAGGTTAAAGTTGCCTTGGATGGTGTGGCAGCATCGTTTTGTATCCATTTGTTATGGCAACGCCAACGGATTTCTATACCGCGAAATAAATAAGCCTTGGATCGTGCCATACGGTAAAGCAGGTCTGGTCGAAACTGAATGTTGTTAGGAAATATTTTGGGATCAGGATAACAGGTTACACTTGTTCCCCTCCGGTTCTTGATAGTCCCAATGTTTTTTAATGGTCCATCAGGCTCGCCGCATTTGTAGGATTGGCGCCACAGGTTTTTATCGCGTGCTACCTCAACTACCAATCTTTCTGAGAGGGCGTTGACAACGGATAGGCCGACCCCATGGAGTCCACCAGCGGTCTGATAGACCTTATTTGTAAACTTTCCACCCGCATGTAGTGTGGTAAGAATTACCTCCAGCGCTGATTTCTTTTTAATTTTTGGATGAGGATCAACGGGTATTCCTCGACCATTGTCACGGACCGTAATTCCGCCGTCGTCTGCCAACTCTAGATCAATAAAACTTGCGTGGCCCGCAACGGCTTCATCCATTGCATTGTCAAGTAGTTCGGCGACCAGATGGTGTAGTGCCCGTTCATCAGTGCCCCCGATGTACATCGCGGGTCTTCGGCGCACGGGCTCTAGACCCTCCAGAACCTCGATATCCTTAGCCGTATATTCACTTCGTGTTGAAGGAGCTCTAGTGTCAAATAGACCAGCCATATGCGAAATATAGGGGTATAGCTTCTAAAAGCTAGCTATATATAGTAAAGGTCCCTTTCAAAACGCCTGGGTATCAATTTATATATAGGCTTGGGATTTATGGCTTCCAAAGATGAATTTGACTCCCATGAACCTGCGACGCGTACAATTGCGATGCCGGCTGAAACGAACCCTTCCGGAGATATTTTTGGTGGATGGGTTCTTTCCCAAATGGATATTGCGGGATCTATAGTCGCCTCGAAGTGTGCAAAAGGCAGGACAGCAACCGTTGGGCTTGAGAGAATGTCGTTCCTTAAGCCCATTCAAGTGGGTGATACCGTCAGTAACTATGTTCAGATAATTCGAGTGGGTCGCACTTCTGTAACCGTTAAGGTCATGACTGAAGTGGAGCGTCGGCAGTCTGGTGAAAAGATGGTGGTGACCGAGGGTTTATTTACTTATGTTGCTCTCGATGAAGAAGGACGGCCACGTTTAATAGAAAATTCTTGAGCAATACCTGTGCAATTTTAGACTGACAAGTTGGCCCGAGATGGCGGCTGGCCAAGCCGCGAGAACGTGCATACGCAGAACGTCCAACAGGCAAGAAGGCAGGAATGCCAAAGCCCGATCTCTGCAGTAGAATTCTGAGTGCAGGCTTTGGCAGTATTTTGCGAAATTCAAACGCTGTAATACATATCGAATTCAACGGGGTGAGGCGTGTGCTCAAACCGGTAAATTTCTTCCCACTTTAGCTCCATATAGGCAGAAATTTGTTCATCCGTAAAAACGTCCCCTTTGGTAAGAAAAGCCCGATCTTCGTCAAGTGCACCCAGGGCCTCCCTTAGGCTTGAACACACCGTCGGAATATTTTGTAGTTCCTCAGGTGGCAAATCATAAAGATCTTTGTCAATTGCGTCTCCGGGATGGATCCTGTTTTGGATTCCATCTATTCCAGCCATAAGCATGGCGGTGAAAGCCAAATATGGATTAGATGAAGGGTCGGGGAAACGGACTTCAACGCGTTTCCCGTTGGGACTGATTGCAAATGGTATCCGACATCCAGCGGACCGGTTCCGGGCCGAATAAGCCAGCAGCACTGGCGCTTCGAATCCGGGGATCAGTCTTTTGTAACTGTTGGTAGTTGGGTTTGTGAAAGCGTTAAATGCGCGGGCATGTTTGATAATGCCGCCGATGTAAAACAAAGCTGTTTCAGAGAGGTCCGCGTAACCGTTTCCGGCGAACGTAGATTTATCATTCTTAAAGATCGATTGATGTACATGCATCCCGGAGCCGTTATCATCAATCACTGGCTTTGGTAAAAATGTTGCGGTTTTGCCATACGAATGAGCGACTTGATGTACGACATACTTGTATAACTGGACGTTATCCGCACAACGGACCAGATTTGTAAATTTGATACCGAGTTCGTTTTGTGAAGGGGCAACCTCGTGGTGGTGCTTCTCCATCTCCACTCCAGCTTCAATGAGGGTGCTCACCATTTCCGCACGAAGATCCGACAGTGAGTCGACCGGTGCTACTGGGAAATAACCGCCTTTCATAGGAGGTCGATGCCCCGGATTGCCGCCTTCCATTTTACTGCCCGTGTTATAAGGGCCCTCATCGGAATCAATACTATAGAACGTGTGGTTCATGGACACGTCCCAACGAACATCATCAAAGACAAAAAATTCAAGCTCAGGACCAAAGTAAGCAGTATCTCCAAGCCCTGAAGAGTTCAAATAAGCCTCGGCTTTTTTTGCCGTTGAACGTGGATCGCGGCTGTAGGCTTGACCAGATACAGGCTCACGAACATCGCAGAACAACACTAGTGATGGTTGCGCTGTGAATGGATCGAGCGTTGCCGTAGTCGGATCCGGAATCAGTGTCATGTCAGATTCGTGAATGCCTCGCCAACCTGCAATGGAGGAACCATCGAACATGATACCATCTTCGAACACATCCTCTCCAACAGTACTCACGGTTTGTGCCGTGTGTTGCCACTTTCCTCTCGGATCTGTAAACCGAAAGTCAACAAATGAAACATCGTGATCCTTGATCATTTCAAATACTTTTTTTACCGCGTCAGCCATGACCTTGACTCCACCTTCCCTTAGCTTCCTATTTCCGTTCCGTGACGTAATTCCCAGTGAAACTCCATATTTTTAAGCCCACGTGTCTGAAATCAACCTCACGTATGCCGTATGTGCACTCTTTGACAATTTTTGATGGCACAAATTTCGTAACATTTATTTCCGTAAATTAGGCCACCACGTTTGAGGATTATCCACTTATGGATGGTCAGATTAAAGCGCTTCGGATCCTTTTTCACCAGTGCGGATGCGAAGTGCTTCGTCCACCGAACTAATAAATATCTTCCCGTCTCCGATGCGGCCGGTATGCGCCGCTTTTTGAATTGCTTCGATCGCACGCTCAGCCAGAGCATCATCAATTACAATTTCAATTTTTATTTTTGGGAGAAAATCAACCACATATTCTGCGCCGCGATATAGCTCAGTGTGCCCTTTCTGTCGTCCAAATCCCTTGGCTTCTGTGACAGTCATTCCCTGAAGACCAATCTCATGAAGCGCTTCCTTTACTTCATCCAACTTAAAAGGTTTGATGATAGCTTCAATTTTCTTCATTGCTCCACACCCTAGAGGCTAAATGCTGTTACTATTTAACCTAAAGCAAGCGGCATGCCAATCACAGAGCCATTTACCATAGTACGCAAAATTATGATTTAAACCTTATTTTCTAATTATTCCGGTATGAGCAGCAGAAAACTCTCAGGGAGGGCGGAGTTTTCTGCAGTAATAAAAATATGCTTACCCGCGGCGGAAAGCTTGACGAATACTGTGTGGCGCCGCTACAGAGCATATCCGTGGCGAGTGTAGCTCAGTCGGTTAGAGCGCTAGATTGTGGATCTAGAGGTCGGCGGTTCGATCCCGCTCACTCGCCCCATTTTTATCTAAGAATCACAATCCTTTAGGAGATAAAGGGGAATGTCCCAGGTATCCATAGTTAATCACGACCAAAAGGAATTTTGGAACGACATAAAGGGAAAGCTCTGGGTAGAAATGCAGGCGCGCATCGATTCCATGCTATCGCCATTTGGCGAGAAGGCACTACGGACCCTTAATCCTCAGAAGGGCGAAAAAATTTTGGAAATTGGTTGTGGGACAGGGACCATGACTTTAGCTCTGGCGGAACATGTCAAAACTTCGGGCCAAATCCTGGCTGCGGATATATCTCACCCTATGTTGGAGCTCGCGGTCTCTCGAGGCAAGGCCGCATCTGCAGATTCTATCTCATTTGTGGAAGCGGATGCTCAAGTCTACACCTTCCCTACAGGCGAATTTGATGCGTTGTTTAGTCGTTTTGGCGTGATGTTTTTTGAAAATCCGATCGCGGCGTTTCGAAACTTCCATGGTGCGGTGCGGAAGGGAGGCCGTCTTGTGTACGTTTGTTGGGCGGACCGTAAAGATAATCCGTGGATTCGTATACCCACGGGTGCGTCAAAGGAGTTTCTTGAAATTCCTCCTCCACCCGAGACTGATGCACCCGGTCAGTTTGCGATGGAGAGGGAGGCTCGTGTCAGAGAAATATTGGGGAAGGCGGGGTGGTCAAAGATCGAGCTTGAGCGTTTTGATATCGATCATAGTCTCGGACAAAACGTTCAGGATGCCGCGGGCTTTATTTCTAAAATGGGACCGATGTCGGAACCTTTTGCTCTTGCGGACAACAGAACAAAGCAAAAATGCCTAGAGGCGATACAGTTTGCACTTAAGCCATACGAAAATTCTACGGGTGTGCAAATGCGTTTTGGTACCTGGATCGTCAGTGCTGCACGTTCCTGAGTTTACACTCACATCCTTGCATTGATATTCAGGCAGGGGAGTTGAACAAAAGAGCTTCCATTTCTTAGTACAGGGTCCCTATTGGCTAATACCAAGTCCGTTCAAGAAGATTCCACAACTTAAATATGCTAGTCCAAGTATGGTGAGTGAAATGGGTATCCATTGGCGTATTTTAATAGAATTTTTCGATTCATGTGTGATCATTGAGTGGTAGTCTTTGCTCGAGTTAGGTTGCGCTAGTGCCGCTATCTACCGGACTGACTGATCCTGTGATCGACCGGGAGCCATCTGATGCTAGAAATAGCGCCAAGTTGGCCGCATCTACGGGTTCCCCAAGGCCGGGCAGGTGACCTGCCACCATATCATGTCATTCGCGGTCTCTTTAGCTTTATCTAGTATTTTTTGGACTCGTGCAGGCCAAATTGCGCCCGGTGCGATCGCGTTGATT
>PTKD01000009.1 GCA_002938115.1 Alphaproteobacteria bacterium MarineAlpha9_Bin7
AGATGCAACCAAAGGGGCGGCCCAGCAAATATTTCAAACAATGTAGCCGCACCCACAATAATAAAGCCCAGTATCAGAATGATAAATACCGCAGGCCCATCTCCAGCATCTTGCGACTGAAAATCAAGGCCGCAAACATCGCACCGCTCAGATACGGTTAAATAGCCTGAGAATAGTTGCCCGCGTCCACAACGTGGGCATTTGCCACTGAGCCCTGACCGAACCAGTGATATCGATGAATATCTGGGCTCGACCATGCAGGTCTACAAGAATTGCCTCAACTCCCGCCCCACCAATAGATGCAGCAGAACAGGAACAGCCAGACCACATCGACGAAATGCCAGTACCAAGCCGCTGCTTCAAACCCAAAGTGATGGTCAGGTTTGAAATGGTTGCGATAGGAGCGAAATAGACAGACACACAAGAATACCGTCCCAATAAGTACGTGAGCCCCATGAAACCCGGTAGCCATGAAGAATGTCGATGAATAAATACCGTCTGTGAACGCAAAGTGTGCATGCGCATATTCGTAAGCCTGAATCCCAGTAAAGGTCGCGCCCAGCAAAATTGTTAGCCACAAACCGAGTATAAGGTGACCAGCGTTTCCTTCACGAAGCGCATGATGAGCCCATGTTACGGTGGCGCCCGAAGTCAAAAGGATCAAGGTATTCAGCAATGGCAGATGAAACGGCTCCAAGACTTCCACCCCTTGCGGTGGCCAAGTACCACCCGTGAAAGCCACCCTGCCAACCAATTTAGCCTCGCCCGCAAATAGACTGGCATCAAAGAATGCCCAAAACCAGGCAACAAAGAACATAACTTCAGAGGCGATAAACAAGGCCATGCCGAAGCGGAGCCCGATTTGCACTATTGGAGTGTGATGACCTTCGAAAGTTGCCTCTCGAATCATGTCGCGCCACCACAAAAACATAGTCAAAAGGGTCAGCAGAATTCCGATTGTGGCGACAGCCACACCCCCAGCCATCTCGTGCATGAACAGCACTGTCCCGGCCGTTAAGAAGAGTGCCGCAAGAGCGCCTAGCGCTGGCCATGGACTTGGATCAACAAGATGATAGGGTTGTTTGGCAGTATCAGTCATCACTTTCCCTTTGCCACTTGGGCACAACTGGTCATGGTCATCACACGCTAGAGTAGGACATCATTTGACCGTGGAATTACTTACATGGTCAGCACTAGATACTTGCTCTCGCTTCGAATTTCCTACTTCAAAGAAGGTATAAGACAGAGTCAAAGTGTTGATCCGATCCATTTTCGGATCATCTGCAATCGATGGATCTACAAAAAAACTCACCGGCAACTCCGCGACCTCTCCAGGCTGCAACACCTGTTCCGTAAAACAAAAGCAGTCAATTTTCGAAAAATACTCTCCAGCCGTGAGTGGCGTAACATTATACGCCGCAGTACCAACCATTAACCGATCGCTGGTATTCTCAACCCGATAAAAAGCCAGCGTCGGTTCCCCAAGCCGTACCGTAACGGAGCCCTTTACCGGATGGAATCGCCATGGCAAATCTCTGTTCACATCGGCATTAAATCGCACCGTCATCTCTCGCTCACCAATCTGGTTTGGCACCTCCGTCGCAACCATCGTTGTTCCACCATAACCCGTTGCCCGGCAGAACAGATCGTATAAAGGCACCGCCGCATAGGACAGGCCGACCATACCAACCACCAGCGCTGCCAACGAGAGTCCGGTAATGCTATAACGGCCCCGTACCATCACTGGCCGGGCTCCGGACTAAATTTGGCAAGAGTAATCAGGAAAAACAGCACTATCAAACCGGCCAATCCCAGAGCAATCGCCATATTCTTAACCTTTTGGCGACGATGAACATCATGGAGTGGCATAGATTTTACTCTTAAAGGACATACGGAAATGACGACGGAAAGATGTGATCAACCGCCAGTAGAACAAAAATCAGAAAGAGGTAGAGAATGGAGAAAGAGAAAAGACGCTGAGCGTCGTCGTTGCGTCTCCGACAACGAATCAACGCTGCCATCATCATAAATACAGAACCAAGAAACGCTGCGCCAATCCCATAGATCACACCACTCAACCCGATGACAACCGGCATGAATGAAAAAGAAACCAACGCAACGCTGTACCAAAAGATATGGCGCCGGGTCACCGCTGGACCCGCGACCACAGGCAGCATGGGAACACCAACTTTCTTATACTCGTCCGCACGTACCAACGCCAAAGCCCAGAAATGCGGTGGCGTCCATACAAAGATAATGAAAAATAAAACAAGCGCCGCAAGACCAACCTCTCCGGCTACTGCGGCCCATCCGATGACCGGCGGCAAAGCTCCTGCAGCACCTCCGATCACGATGTTCTGCGGCGTCCTTCGTTTCAACCACATGGTATATATGAACACGTAGAAGCAAATCGTAGTAGCCAACAATATCGCTGACAGCCAGTTGATCGCTAACGCCATCAGGGTCACAGACCCGACAGCCAACCACACGCCGAATGTAAGCGCCGTACCCGGTAGCACCCGACCAGACGGGACCGGTCTTCCGGAGGTCCTCGGCATACGTGCATCGATGTCACGATCAAACCACATATTGATAGCGCCCGATGCACCAGCGCCTGCCGCGATACAGAATAGTGCCGCAAAAATCAGCACGGGATGTAGCTCGCCCGGCGCCAACACCATCCCCACTGCACTGGTAAAAACCACCAAAGACATTACCCGAGGCTTCAGTAGCGCAAAATAGTCTGCAGGCGCGGCATTTCTCGCAAACGACACAGCATGAGCCGCCGTTAATGTGCTATCGGACATATAGTGGTCCTACAATAAAGCCATCACTTGATAACCGGAAGTTCTTCATAAGTATGGAAAGCGGGTGGAGACGGCAGTTGCCACTCCATGGTTGTGGCACCCTCGCCCCAAGGATTCGCCCCAACCCTCTCGCCTGCCGTGAACGTCCGATAAAGGATAAAAACAAACAAAAGAGCTGAAAACGCAGAAATGTAGGCGCCAAATGACGCGACCATATTCCATCCAGCAAAAGCTTCTGGGTAGTCTGCATAGCGGCGCGGCATTCCTGCCAAACCCAGAAAATGCATCGGGAAAAAGGTAAGATTGACACCGATGAACAGTGTCCAGAACTGGAGCTTACCCAATGCCTCTGGATATTGCCGGCCACACATTTTGGCAAGCCAGTAGTACAGTCCGCCAAATACGGAGAACACCGCCCCCAAGCTCAACACATAGTGAAAATGGGCAACGACGTAATATGTATCGTGAAGTGGGATATCAACAGCCGCATTCGCCAATACCACCCCTGTCACACCCCCAACCGTGAATAAAAAAATGAAACCCATCGCATAAAGCATCGGGGTCTTAAATTCGATTGATCCACCCCACATCGTGGCGATCCAACTGAAAATCTTTATTCCAGTTGGCACAGCTATCACCAGAGTGGCGAGCATAAAGTACGCGCGAGTATCAGTATCCATACCCACTGTGTACATGTGGTGTGCCCACACTACAAAACCGATAAAGCCGATCGCGACCATGGCATATGCCATGCCCAGATAACCAAAAATGGGTTTTTTGGAGAACGTTGCCACAATCTGAGACACTATCCCAAACCCAGGAAGAATTAGGATGTACACCTCCGGGTGACCAAAGAACCAAAATAGATGCTGAAAGAGAATCGGATCCCCTCCCATCGACGCCTCAAAAAAGGCCGTCCCAAAATTTCGGTCCGTCAACAGCATAGTGATGGCGCCAGCCAATACGGGAAGCGACAACAACAACAGGAAAGTGGTCACTAAGATCGACCACACAAACAGCGGCATGCGATGCATGGTAAGCCCCGGAGCCCTCATGTTTAAGATTGTCGTGATGAAGTTGATCGAACTCAGGATTGATGATGCACCTGCCAAATGAAGACTGAATATTACCAAATCCACCGCCGGGCCAGGATGGCCCGCAGTACTCGAAAGGGGTGGATATATTGTCCAGCCCGTCCCCGCACCGAGCCCTCCCGCCCCACTGTCAACGAACGCCGATGACAACAGCAGCGTCAGCGAAGGGATCAGCAGCCAGAAAGCAACGTTGTTGAGCCGTGGAAACGCCATGTCAGGCGCGCCAATCATGATCGGAACTAGCCAGTTCCCAAAGCCGCCAATCATTGCAGGCATAATCATGAAAAAAATCATCAAAAGCGCATGAGCAGTGACGAACACGTTGTAATGATGTTCGTTCTCAAAAAACCCACCAAGTCCCGGGGCGCTCAACTCAATCCGCATCATTATGGAGAAGAAAGCGCCAATCAGACCTGCCAGAACTGCAAACACCAGATACATGGTGCCGATATCTTTGTGGTTGGTCGAAAAAAGCCATCGGCGCCAACCTGTCGGGTGATGCCCGTGTCCGTCCGCGTGTGCGTCAATTGAACTCATCAAAATCGACCTCTATTCTCTGTGGCTCTTTTGCGCCGCGGGCAGAGTTGCGTCTGCAACGTCGATAACGTTAAAGCCCTTCACTATATAATACGGATCGTCATCTTCCTTAAGCTCATGTGCCTCAGCCAACCAAGCTTCATATTCAGCGTCCTCCATTGCCTCAACCGCAATTGGCATAGACGAATGCAACATACCGCACAGTTCAGAACATTGACCATAATAGACACCCGGCTCATTAACCTGAAACCAAGTCTCGTTTAGCCGACCGGGATAAGCATCCATTTTGACGCCAAAAGCAGGGACCGCCCACGCGTGTATTACGTCATTTGAAATGATTTGGAGGCGCACAACCTTTCCAACTGGAACCACCATCCTGTAATCGGCTGCTAGCAAATAAGGCTCACCGCTCTCCTCCGCCTCCTCTGCTTCAAGCTTGTACGACGCAAACCCAAAACCTTCATCGCTATACTCGTATTCCCAGTTCCACTGATAGCCTATCACTTTGATATTTAAATCTACGTGTTCCGGCACTGTGTTCTGCAAATACAGTAATTTAAAACTTGGGACGGCCATGACCACTAAAATGAGGATTGGAACAGCAGTCCACAGAACTTCAATTACCGTGTTATGTGTCACCCGAGACGGATTTGGATTGGATTTCGCATTGAACCGAATACTTATATAAATCATCAAGGCCAAAACGAACAAAGTAACTAGTGTAATCAACACGAGAACATAGTTGTGCAGAGTATTAATAGATTCCATAACCGGCGTCACAGCCCGTTGAAAACCCAATTGCCACTCGTATGGTTGACCAGTGTCCGGGTTTGCAAATACCTCAGCTACAAAGACAGTCATCACAGTAACCAAGGTAGCCATCCCCGCTAGGATGTTCCTCGTTAACATCTTAAATAATGCCTTTCAGATGATCGAGCGCATGATCACACGGCTCAATGAGACCATTACTGAACGCCCTTAGAAATGGATGGCACAACGAGCACCGTTCATGGCCGCACAATACACATCTGAGTCAGACCAAATCAAGCCCTCCCCGCAGCTTATCCCACCTGCCGGCCAAGAGGTTGTGGACAATTCAAAGAAGACCGCAGCGACACCTTACCTGTTGGGGCAAAGACACATCACCCGTAAACTTTTGGGCCAAGGGCCTTATTTCTCAACTTGGCAGTCAGTTCCCTCGAAACTCTGGTTTCCGTTTTTCATGAAAGGATTCAACACCTTCCCGAAAATCATGTGAACTCCGCAGCCGCCCATAGGCTTGACCCTCCAATTCAATTCCGACATGAAGCGGCGCATCCTGGGCACCGTTGAGAATGCCTTTGCTCGTCCTTTGGGCCAAGGGCGAAAATTCAGCCAACTCCTGAACCAATGATGCCACGGCCTTATCCAGGGCATCGTCAGCGACGCATTCGAGTGCGATTCCCCATTCGTGAGCCTTTGGGCCGGGTATGCGGCGCGATCGCATCACCATATCTTTGGTCCGCTGCAAACCAATCATATGGAGCAATCGAATGGAGCCGCCAGATCCAGGAATCATGCCAATTCGCTGTTCAGGAAGGCCGACAAGCGTGGATTCAGTCACGATACGAAAATCGCAGGCTAAGCAAAACTCGAACCCAACCCCAAAGCAATAGCCCTGAATTGCGGCCACCACCGGCTTCTGGCACCGCTCAGGAGACATAACATTTTGTGCGAGACATGAAACATGCTCGGGAGATGATTCAAGGAAACCCTTAATCTCTCCGCCACTTGAAAAATTCTTTCCGATTCCTCGTAATACGATCACTCGTACCCGTTCATCACGGTCCAAAGCAGCGAACGAGGCTGACATTTGGTCCCGTTGAGACATCCGAATAATGTTAAGTGGCGGCCGATCGAGAATTATATCTCCACGAGCCTCTTCTGAATTTATTTCGACCCTAAAACCATCTAGTTTGCCTAGCGAACTAATATTTTGGCCCCCAAGGGATTGGGTCATGCAAACGTTGCCTTTCCATCTTCAGCGTCCATCGAAACGCGTTCATCCATTCGGTAATCGCCGGACACGAGCAAGCGCCGAAGCACCTTTCCGACTGGCGATTTGGGGATTTCATCAAGAAACACATAGTCGCGTGGTCGCTTGAAGTCCGCTAGGTCCGAACTACGACAAAACATATCGAGTTCCTCCGGAGAAATCATATTCCTGGCCTTTATGAAGGCTGTCACCCGTTGCCCCCAGCGCTCATCGGCCAAACCGACAACCACTACTTCGCTAACTTCGGAATGGGCTGATAACACGTTTTCGATTTCGACAGGCGATATATTTTCACCGCCAGCAATAATCATGTCGTCGACACGCCCAGCCAAAAATAAATTACCGTTGCCGTCAAACCAACCAGTGTCTCCTGTAAAGTACCATCCTTCTCTGAGCGAATTTTCATCCGCATCGGGACGGCGCCAATAACCTACAAACGCTTCGTCACTTGCCAGATCTGCAATAATTTGGCCGGTTTCGCCCGCTGCAACACGTTCCTCTGGATCTTCCGATCCAATTTTAATCACTCGAAGCCGCTGATTTACTCCCGCTTTCCCCACCGAACCAGGATTCTTCGATGCATGAGTTTCCACAGAGAAGGTGTAAATTTCCGACGAACCGTAGTGGTTAACAAACACTTCCGGTTTAAATGCCTCATGTACTCGTCGTAGCAATTTCTCTTGCATTGGTGCCCCGGCAAAACCGAGCTTACGCACCGACGACAGATCTCGACTCCCAAATGATTCATGGGCAAGCAAATCGTGGTAAAGCGTCGGCACTAAGAACAACGAGGTGATGCGCTCATGCTCTACCAACATCAATGTCTCTTCGGCATCAAAATGGGATTGGCAAATAAAACAACCATTGATTAACGCCATAGAAAGTAGCGAGCGTACGCCCATGGTGTGATAAAGAGGCATTACCCCCAGAATTCGCTCGCCTTGGCAGTATTTGTTCTGCACGACATGCGCCATCGACGACGCTCTCTCAGCATGATGACTTCGTGGCACTCCCTTGCCGCGCCCGGTGGTGCCGGACGTATACAGCATCACGGAAATATCCTGGGTCCGCGATTTTTCTGTAATTCCTATGGGATTACAGCGGACGAGATCATTGAAAGATAAATCGCCGTCGCCGCCAACCGCAATGCGAGGCATCTTGCGGCCCATAACAGTATCATTAACCGCCACTTCGGTAGCCATTTCAAAGGCGACGGCCTTTGCCTCCGCATCACGTAGCACAAAATCAATTTCTCCGGGCTTTGCCCGCCAGTTGATGGGAGTTACGACAATGCCGGCAAGCTGACAGGCCCAATGCAGGCTAGCGTTTTGCCAGCGGTTTTTTAGAATGGTAACTAGGTGATCGCCAGGACGTAGACCTGCTTCGACAAGACCTCCGGCCACGTGACGCACGCACTCAAACCACTTTTCATAGGTCCAACGCGTTGGACCGTCCACGATCGCTTCCCGATCAGGATACCGTTCCGCAGCACCAAGCAAAGTCCTACCAAGATCAATCATCCGAGACTGCCCGGCCGGAGCGGTTTTCTGCAAATACCTCCAGCGCGGCGCGAACGATATTCCCGTATCCTGTGCAACGGCAAAGATGGCCACTCAAGAATTCACGAATGTTTTTTTCGTTCACATCAGTACCGGTATCTAGCAGCTCAGAGAGCGACATCAGAATGCCAGGGGTGCAAAATCCACATTGCAGTGCATGGTGCCGACGAAATGCCCGCTGCAATGGCGAAAGAGTGTCATTTCCCGCCAAGCCTTCCACCGTTTCGACTTTTTCCCCGTTGATCTGGATGGCCAGTGTTAAGCATGAGCGAACGGCGCAACCGTTTACCCTGACAGTGCACGCGCCGCAAACACCATGTTCACACCCCACATGACTACCTGTCGAACCTAGCACGCCGCGCAAGAAGTCTGACAATAGGAGACGGGGCTCGGTTTCTCCTGAAACCGATTTCCCATTTAGCTCAAACTGGATCGTGTGGCGCTGGCCTGCATTCAACCGAGGCATGCCAGAGCCTCCCCTACCACTCTTCGACCAAGCGAACGTATCAAACTCCGCCGGTAATACGCAGTAGCATGTTGATCCTCATTCGTACCAAGCTTCCAAGCAAGATCATTCAAGGCGTCGTCCAGAAACTTATCCTCCAACAGAGGCCATTCGCACACTTCGGGTTTCTCACCAACTCCACCAAGAGCTATGCGAAGGCATTCGGAGGTAGCAACTACCGCCACCGCTACAATCGCGAAGTCACCGTGACGATAAGCGACTTCCCCAAAACCGTAGCCGGCACCGGTTTCCGCTGTGGGAAATCGCAACGCGCGTATCATCTCGTCAGGTGCACAGGCGGTCTCCAACGTTCCAACCTGCAATTCATGTGCTGCAAGCACTCGCTCACCACGAGAGGAATACAAGACTGCTTTTCCGTTCAGCGCCGCTAGGCATAACGGCAGCTCTGCACTGGGATCAGCGTGAGCGATAGATCCGCAAACTGTGCCTTTATTTCGTGTTTGACGATGTCCAACCCATGGTAAGGCGCGCTTAAGAAGTGGCAAAGACTCGGCCAATCCGGGCCAAAACTGAAGAGCAGATTGTGTGACAGTGCAGCCAATTTCTACGACACCCTCTTTGAGGGTAATAAAATCGTGATCGGGCAACCGCGAGATGTCCACCACGAGAGTGGGTTGCACTAATCGCATATTAAGCATCGCGATCAAAGATTGGCCACCCGCAAGCACCCGAGCTTCACCACCCTCATCCGCAAGAAACTCTGCCACCTCATCAAGATGATCGGCAAAGGCGTAGTCAAACACAGGCGGTTTCATTTTCCCTCTGTCGCGCGAAAAGGTGGCTCATCATCACCCATGAGCGCCGCGACACGATCGGGGGTTAAAGGCAACTCGATATCGTCTACTCCCAGCGCATCCGCGACGGCGTTCGCAATGCAAACTGGCGTGCTCATGGATTGACCTTCACCAGCTCCCTTTGTCCCAAGCGGCGTAAACGGAGACGGAGATTCCGTGTGAAGAATAATTGGATCCGGAACTTCACAGGCTGTGGGCACCAAATAGTCCGCAAACGTTCCGGATAGGAACTGGCCGTCCTCGTCATAACGAAACTTTTCGAGCAATGCAGCACCGATCCCGTGAGCAAAAGCGCCACGAATTTGCCCATCAAGGAGCGCAGGATTAATCGTTCTTCCGGCATCATGCATCGTGACATAGTGGTCAATACGAACACGATGCGTTGCCTTATCAATCTCAATTCCACAAAAATCAAAAATGAAGCCGTAGGCAGCGGCGCCGTTGATACGATCCGACGAATCTGGTGACGTGAGTTCTGGTGGGGTCCACGTGGCCGTTTCCCGGACCACAGGCTCTAATCCCTCTGGCAGAGTCCCTGGGGACCAATGACTTGATCCAGCAATGCGACGAAACGGCACCGAATTCGCAGGATTGTCGCGTGCACATATTTTTCCATCGGCAAACTCAAGTTCTTCCATATCAACATTGAGGTGTTGACTCGCAAGACGTGCCAACCGGTCTCGCAGACGAGTTGCAGCTAAATACGCTGTCCCTGCTACGGCCGGACCAAAACGGCTGGAGTAACTGCCAGCTGCGATCGACCAGCCCGCCACGGCACTGTCAAAGCCACTCTCAACCGTAACCTCTTCTGGAAAAATTCCAAACACTTCGGCCATCACTTGGGAAATAGCGGTCCGGTGACCCTGTCCTTGAGGCAAGGAGTCAATCGTGACACTTACCGAACCAAGCGGGTCCAGCGCGACTGTGACAATCGTCAATGCACCGTTCTTTGGGCCTGCACGTGCACGTTCCTCGGCGTTCAATACAGTTGTGATATACCCCATGTTGGACATGCTCGACTCCACCACAGCTGCACACCCGATACCGTAAAGACGCCCCTCTGCTCGAGCTTGATTGCGACGGCACAGCAACTCCTGCCACTTGCCATCAGTCACAGCGAGATCAACAGAGCGCCGATAGTCACCCGAGTCCAACAATGCGCCGGTCGGACACCGGTAAGGAAACTGCTCAGCCAAAACCAAGTTTCGCCTTCTCAATTCAATTGGGTCGATATGTAACCTCGCAGCAATTCGATCCATCAGGCGCTCAATAGCGAAATAAAGTTGCGGGCCACCAAATCCCCGATTGAGACCACTCGGAACGGTATTCGTTAAAGCCACACGATTACGCACTCGAACATGACGCAATTTATAAGCACCAGTAAGATTACCGTGCATTCGATACAGAGAGGCCGGCTCAGGTGCTCGCAGGTAAGCGCCACAATCCTCCAGCTGATCAATGTCAAACGCGGTAACTTCTCCCTCATTGTTCACCGCCGCCTCTATTCTGGTGACCCTTCCTGTTGCCGCGTTCGCTGCCAGAAGATGCTCAAGGCGATCCTCAACCCACTTTACCGGCCGACAGACAAGGCGAGAGGCAAGTGCCATGGCCACAACATAAGGAAACACGGCCTGTTTAACGCCAAAGCTGCCTCCTGAATCGGGTGGCGTCCGGAGTCGCAAACGGTTTGCTGGGACTCCCAGCGCCAATGCCATCACCGAGTGAAGCGTGAAAGGGCCCTGAAAATTGGCCAACACATCGTAGCCGCCCATAGCTGGGTCATACTCGGCTACAACGACAAAACACTCAATTGGGGTACAACTGTTTCGGGGGTAACGAACAGTTACGCCTATCTGCTGATCTGAATTCAAAAAAGCCTCGTCGGGAGCCCCATAGACAAACGTACGGTCGCTTACGAGATTACTGCCCACCGCCTCATGCAGCACCGGCGCCTCCGGTGTGATGGATTTCTCGGGATCCACCACAGCAGACAAAGGCTGATAAGTTACATGGATTTTTTCAAGCGCATCCTCCGCAACATATCGGTCTTGCGCGACCACAATGGCAACAGGTTCCCCAACGTAACGAACCCGATCTACCGCAATACAATAATGTTCCATGGGCTGCTTGACGCCAGCGATGAATGGCTTCGTATGCGCCTTTGCATAATCACCAGTAACGACAGCTTCCACTCCCTTCATAGCGAGGGCGCCGGATACCTCGATCGCACCTAACTCCGCATGAGCATGCGGTGAACGTAAGAATGCCGCATGCAACGTATCGGTGCGAACCGGAAGGTCATCACCGAACCGGCCACGTCCCGTCAAAAGTGCGGCGTCTTCCACCCGCTCTATTGCCTGACCCAAAAATCGTCCCCACAAGGGCACGGCCTTAGACCCCACTACTCCTGGCCCAACAATGGGCGCACTTCTTGTGCAAAGCGTTCAATCTGCTGGTCCCGTTGCTCATAGGGTCCAACAAAGTCGAGTACAAAGTGACGAACTCCCACGGATTTAAAGGCATCTATTTTGGCTGCAATATCGGCAGGTGAACCGAGTGCACAATATTTTTCCGCAGGCCGACGAAAGTCCATGGCATAACGCACACTCAGTGCTTCCGTCGCAGCATCCAGTGCCTTCTCATAACTGTCGTCGATCCGCAAGAACAGAAGATGCCCGGTCCCATACTCGCCCACATCACGGCCCGCCTCCTCTGCTGCAAGACTTATCTTCTCCATGGAATCCTTGAACATTTCAGGAGTTACAACATATGAAATATAACCATCACAAAGTGCGCCAGCACGAGTTAGAGCACCATCGGAGCGCCCACCGCACCATATAGGTGGACCGCCTTTTTGACGCGGAGTTGGCAACAATTCAACGTTGGGAAAGGGGTAAAATTTGCCATTGTTCTCAACCTCTCCGCCCTTCCATAGTTTCCGCAACACGGCAATACCTTCATTTAAACGAGCTCCGCGTTCCTTTACTGGTATCCCACAGGCTGCAAATTCGTTTGGAAATTCCCCGCCGACCCCAACCCCGAAAATCAACCGGCCATCGCAGAGATGATCTAGGGTTGAAATCATTTTGGCAACGGGTGTCGGGTGGCGCAGAGGAAGCAAGTAGATACCTGTTCCAAAGGTCAGCCGCTCACTTTGTCCACATGCCCAAGCCAGTTGGGTAATGGAATCGAGAATTGGGATTGTAAATGCAACATGATCTCCCACCCACATTGAATCGTAACCCAAATCATCAACCAGTCGAATAAGACGTCGCGCGTCCTCAGTGTCGGGCGCCCATGGACCAACCGCGGGTTCAGTCCGCCGATAGATCGTCTGCACACCGAATTTTAGAGAAGTTTCAAGAGACAAATTCATAATGGCCAGCCTAAAATTTCGTTCGTAAAAAGATATTATCCTAGCAACACATCACGAGCAGCCTCGAAATTGACGCTACCATCAAGTGCGTGTGCAACCTGGCAATGGAGTAGACAGTCTGATGCATCAATCACGAACAGGGCCGGCACAAGTAGGCCGAGGCGCGGAACAAAGACTCCGAATTGCTCCTTAAAATCTCCAAATTCAACCGCAGGCGTTGACCATCCCGCAGCCTCACCCCAAGCTTTGCGAATCGGTGCATAATCTAGGCTGACGGCCAAGCAAAGCCACGATTGGGGGGCACCCTGCACCAGCTCCGAAAATCGTCGAGCGGGGACAGAATCACATCCGTCGAAAGTCGGCATCGTAAGAACCACCCTTGCACCTTTCTCCGGTCCCTTCACGGTATCACCAGGAATCAGTGGCGCTCTGTTAAGGTCCAGGCATATGCCATCGACGACTATGGTCGGAAATCTGAGTGTGCCTGAAACCATCGTTTGGTTGGCTACTTCGGCTTGATAGGGTACATATTAAACGTTTCGTCCGTAGCGGAAAATACCCGAAACCCAGGATCTTATTCATGACCGATATTGCCCGCCTCAACAAATTGTTTTTTGACCGTACTGGTATGCAACCAGGGAAGATCGAGTCAATCGTGAGTGACGCACTCCATGGAGCTGATGATGGTGAATTGTTTCTGGAATATCGTCAGTCTGAGAGCTTTTCTTTTGACGATGGAAAACTCAAAGCAGCCAGTTTCGATACTTCCCAGGGGTTTGGACTACGTGCGGTTTCAGGAGAAGCGACGGGCTACGGACATGCGTCGGAACTAAGCGAAGACGCAATACGACGAGCGAGCAGCACTGTTAAAGCGGTGCGAGCTGGGGCGTCCGGCCAAATGGAAACGGCACCGATACCAACAAACCAACAACTTTATGTAGACGACAACCCACTTCAGGGAACACCATTCGAGAGGAAGGTTGAGTTATTGCAAAACATCGACGCCTATGCACGAGCAAAAGACCCTCGTGTGCGTCAAGTGATGGCATCGCTCACCGGAAATTGGCAAGCAGTTGAGATTATGAGACCCGGGGGCGAACTTGTAGGAGATATCCGGCCCCTAGTTCGTCTTAGCGTGTCCGTCGTGATCGGAGACGATGAGCACATGGAGAGTGGGAGCTACGGCTCAGGAGGAAGGTTCGGATATGATCTGCTCCTGACACCAGAGACTTGGCAAAACCACGTCGATGAGGCATTGCGCCAAGCGGTCACGATGCTAGATGCAGATCCTGCTCCGGCCGGTGAAATGCAGGTCGTTCTGGGACCGGGCTGGCCGGGTATCCTGCTACATGAGGCAATTGGCCATGGTCTAGAAGGCGATTTCAACAGAAAAAAGACGAGCGTATTTGCTGGCTTGATGGGAGAAAGAGTGGCGGCACCCGGTGTCACGGTGCTGGACGATGGAGTTATCGCCGATCGACGGGGATCACTGTCGATCGATGATGAAGGCACACCGACCCAATCAACCACGTTGATCGAAGACGGCATCTTGGTTGCGCTTATGCAAGACCGAATGAACGGGAGGCTTATGGGAACCCGATCGACAGGTAACGGACGACGCCAGAGTTTTGCACATCAGCCCATGCCACGCATGCGCAATACCATCATGTGCGCCGGTCAAGACGATCCAGAAGACATTTTACGCTCAGTGAAAAAGGGCCTTTATGCAGTAAATTTCGGTGGTGGTCAGGTCGATATCACCAATGGGAAATTTGTGTTTTCGGCTTCCGAGGCCTACAAAATTGAGAATGGAAACATCGGAGCGCCCGTAAAGGGAGCAACCCTTATCGGAAGTGGTTTCGAAGTTCTTAAAAAAGTAAAAGCCGTTGGTCACGACATGAAACTCGACCCGGGCATTGGCACATGCGGGAAGAATGGACAAGGAGTGCCAGTCGGCGTTGGCCAACCAACCCTGTTAATTGACGGACTCACCGTCGGCGGCACAGAGGCGCTGACATAGAAATCGCGTTACGGCCTCTGTGCAGTGATCCTACCGATAACTGCGTACGAGGGTTGATCGAATTTTGCGTATGTGGGACGCCAAAAAAACTTTCACGCTGCGGGAGGACTTGAGACTGCTAACTCATAGTCATGGCGCGTGGTGATTGAACCAGCGTGCAAAAATACATTAAGCGCACCTTCGAATGCCTCGCGTGTAATTTCCACATGCGGAGTCCAACAGCCTAAACGCTGATAAAAACCGATAGTGTCGGTAAGCACATCCACATCGACTCCCGGGAAATACTCCATCTCCATTTTTGCGATTTCGGAGGCGGGTGCACTGTTGATCAACTTCCGAGCGTCGCGGTATGCCATCATAAAAGTAGACGCCATATCGCTGTTCTGCCAGTCGCGCGTGGCAGCCAAACTCGAAAACGCGCACACACCTATGGCCTCACCCACAGAAGCGACCACGTGCCCAACACCTTCCTTCTCTAGTTGTTGTGGGGTTGGACCCTGTGCATGGATGTAGTCCCCTTCACCATCCCGAAACGCATGCTCCATTTCATCGGTCGTCCCTGCATCAACCGCTTGAATCGCTGAGAACTCTATGCCTTCCTTAAAGCATGCGTACTTAAACATGGCTAAGGGCTGGCCTCCATGATCTACTAAAACTTTTTTACCTACTAGTTTGGACCAAGAAAACTCCGGATCGACGGTGCGCCCATTTAAAAAGAACCCGTCCGTTTCATTGATTTGAGCAAAATGCGTAACTAACGGCGCCTCACCTTTTTCTAGAGCGGCAAACGCTTGCGACGGAGCCGACTGCACCACATGTACAGAATCATCCAGCAAAGACGCTATCGCAGATGTGCCAGGTGCTGAGACAGTATATTCGGGTTCTAGCCCCTCCCGTTGCAAAAAATTTCCAGCCATCGTCATGATCAACGGAGTATAGAAAGCCGAGAATCGCGAAAACTCAATATTGATACGTGCCATCACACTGTCCTCCGATTGGTGGCAACTGAGTTGAGATAACACTACGTCTTAGCAATTTTGCATAATATTGGAATGTCCTTGCAGCACAGCAATCAGACCCAATCGATCGGACCTGGTTTAGAAATTCAGTCAATATGAGAATTCCGAAAACAAGGGATCAACCGTTTTGTTCCAGCGTCCGTGGAAAGCATCGAGCAATTCTTCACTTAAAGTGCGACCCGATTGGACAACGCCACGAAGTGGCGCAAGAAAACCTGTCTCATCGCTACCAGCGTTGTCTAGACAGGCCCGACGCTTAAGCCCTCCCATCGCCAGGTTAACCACCTGATCGGCGACGTGTTGCAGGGAGAGCCCTCGAAATTCCGTCTTAAAGCCACTACGGGCCACGTTATGTCTTAAATCCACAATTTCCTCATACTTCCAACACCTCACCAGTTCGGCAGCGGCCTCCAGAGAAGAAGAATCATAAAGCAGTCCAACCCAAAACGCTGGTAGTGCACATAACCTATTCCAAGGACCGGCATCAGCGCCACGCATCTCCAAAAATCTTTTAAGCCGGACCTCAGTAAATATAGTTGTTAAGTGGTCAGACCAGTCATCAAAAGTCGGCTGCTCGCCAGGCAAGGCCGGTAGCTTCCCAGCCAAAAAATCTCGAAACGATTGACCGCTGGCATCGATGTAATCGTCACCCCTGTGAACGAAATACATGGGAACGTCGAGGGCAAACTCAACGTAACGCTCAAAACCCATCCCATCTTCAAATACAAACTGTGGGATCTCGCATCGGTCTGAATCCGTATCAAACCAAGCTTCTGATCGAGCACTCAAAAAGCCACTCGGTTGGCCATCGACAAAAGGTGAGTTGGCAAATAGTGCGGTGGCGATGGGCTGTAGCGCCAACGCGACACGAAATTTTTTTACCATATCCGCTTCGGAATCGAAGTCCAAATTGACCTGCACCGTGCAAGTCCTAAGCATCATATCAAGCCCTTTATTCCCTTTCGTCGGCATGTACGAACGCATTATGTCGTATCGCTTTTTGGGCATCACCGGGATTGCGTTGCGCGCCCATTTTGGTTGCATTCCGATGCCAATAAAACCGACCCCAAGTTTTTCGGCTACTTCTCGCACCTGCGCTAGGTGAGTGTTGACCTCGGCACAGGTCTCATGAATTGTTTCAAGCATCGCACCAGACAGTTCAAATTGCCCGCCTGGCTCAAGAGTAATGGATTGGCCATCTTTAGAGAGAGCGATGACTTTCCCGCTTTCATGTACTGGCACCCAGCCATACCCTTGCAAGCCCTCCAGCATTGCGCGAATGCCGAATTCGCCCTCGTAGGGTAAAGGGCTGAGATCGTCCAAACGGTAGCCAATTTTTTCATGCTCGGTGCCAATTCGCCACTGAGATTTGGGTTTACAGCCCTGTTCTAGATATTCGATCAGAATCCGCTTGTCCCCAATCTGCTGGTCAGTATCAATATCTTTCCCCATCCATCCTCACAATAATGACCGGTGCTTAATTGGAGCAACGTCGTGCGACTATATAAATACGATCGCAGAAGACGCCAATGAACGTTGTAATATTATGTTGGAGAGCGGTCGTTAAGAACGCCTTGCCATAAAGCAAGGGCCATTATGACAGCCGTATCGGAACGCAAAACCCGTGGTCCTAAATCTATGGCCCGAGCAAATTGCTTCCCCCGTAACAATGTTCGCTCGGAATCCTCAAACCCCCCTTCAGGGCCAATTAGGAATGCTACATCCCTATCACACTTTCGAAAGGTGTGTAATGCCGGCTCTCCACAACCCGTTTCGTCACCCCAGACCAACATTCTACCCATTTGCCAGCCGTCCACCACATCTGCGAGATCGGTATACGTGCATATTTTCGGAACGGTCAAACGTCCGCACTGCTCTGCTGCTTCGATCGCATTTGCATTGAGACGCGCCACATTGATTTTCCTCACAATTGTTCTTCGGGTTCGAACAGGTTGTTGTTCGTTACGTCGCCGCTCTCCCGGGTGTAAGGGACGCTGCGGTCTTGACCGAAGAGGCGGTGGAACTGGACTACGAGGGTCCGCTGGAACCGCTACTCAGGTTGAGGGTGGCGGATGGGGTATTCCGGATGCTCGGAGTCTTCTTGTCGAGTCACAGCCTGGACAAGATGATGCAAAACTTGGCTTCACAGGTAGAGCTTTCCTCCTGGAATCGAGATGGTAAAATTCCAAACGATGCACGGGACAAACGGTTTTGTCTGACCATCGAACTGGATCCCACACTGGGTGTTAGCTATTCTGATTTCAGATCTGAAGTGACCTGGATGCTTCAGGCCACCCTGGGGGCCAGACCTGGGCCCTCCGGAATCGGGACCCCCATCCATTTGACCGTTGGTTCAGAAGCAGGATGGGTGGGGGTTGGTTGCACGGAACAATCCCTTGGCGTTACGGAAGATTCCTTCGAATCTTCACTCCCCTCAACCGTTGCAGCAGGCATGGTCCTCTGGGCCGGAATTCGACCTGACGACGTTTTCCTTGACCCTCTGTGTGCTTCGGGCGAGATTCTGATCGAAAGGGCGAACGCAGGACCGGTCGGGGCCCTCCTCGCAGGCGATGTCGAACTGGGATCCCTCAAGGCACACCGACCGCATCTCTCCGAGGACCGGGCTTGCGTCTGCCGGTGGGATCCCCGACGACTACCCCTAAAACACAACTCTGTCGACGTCATCGTCACCAGCCTCCCCTTTGGAAATAAAACAGGCGACGTTCAGATAAGCCGGTCCCTTTACCGCAGCATGATCCGGGAGATCATCCGTCTATTGAAACCAACAGGAAGAGCCCTCCTTTTGGCTGTGGAGAACCAGCTTCTCGCCGAGCT
>PTKD01000090.1 GCA_002938115.1 Alphaproteobacteria bacterium MarineAlpha9_Bin7
GCCTCTCGCAGGTGACAGGTGTTTTGGCGAAGACACGGCGGTCATCAGTGGAATCGGACGTTTTCGAGGTTATTCCGTCATAGTAATCGGGCACGAGAAAGGCGCAGACACAAGTGATCGCGTCCATCATAACTTTGGTATGGCTCGGCCAGAAGGCTACCGGAAGGCGGTACGCCTCATGTCTCTCGCAGACCGTTTTAGCCTGCCAGTGATCACTTTTATCGATACCCCCGGTGCCTATCCGGGCGTTGATGCCGAGGAACGCGGCCAAGCAGAAGCAATTGCCCGCTCAACCGAGGCATGCCTAGGCCTGCGTGTGCCGTTAATCAGTGTGATCATCGGAGAGGGTGGGTCAGGGGGAGCAATCGCACTGGCGAGCGCCAACCACGTGATAATGCTGGAAAACGCCATCTACTCAGTGATTTCTCCTGAAGGTTGCGCATCTATCCTATGGAGAAGTGCCGATAAGGCTATAGATGCTGCAGAGTCTCTTCGCTTAACTTCCCGAGATTTGTACAGACTCAAGGTGATTGATGAAATTGTCCAGGAACCAGTCGGTGGGGCTCATCGGGCGCCTGAGGATGTGATCAAAAGTCTTGGAGACAGTCTAGACTCCAATTTGCGGAAATTGATCGATATTCCGGGCGGCGAACTCCGCGCACGCCGACGCAGAAAATTTCTGGATATTGGCGCGGGTACTGAAATCTAAAGCAAAAGATGCGTGGGCATCTCGTTCCGATGTTGTTAGTATATTTATAACACAATATTCTCGGTTGGCGATCACCGCGCCCGGACCCACAGCGCGAAACCGGTTGCAAAACGTCTCATACTAGCCGCACGTATTCATAATCAAATGAGCGGCTGTCGATTCCGCGCGCAGGCGGAGCAATCCAGTTAGCGATCTTGCCTCGCTCTGTTACCGGATCCATAATGCTCGCGACAAACGCTTTATCCTCATCAGTTGGCAACCAGTTTCGACTCTGCTCTGTCCAATCCCTCTCGTCGATGGAGCTTCCCTCAGGCGTCACATATCCGCCAGCAAAAGTGCCTATACGCCGATTGAATGCGATATGTGGCAAATATAATCGCGCCGAAATATCGTGGCCCTCCAGCACATTATTCCATCGCGCCACCCCGCGCTCGCAGTCCCGCACGAAATCCTGCCGCAAACGTTCATTCAATGCGTTAATCTCAGGCACCTCAGTCGTGCTAGGCTTACCATCTCGCCATTCAGGAACCGGTTGCAGGGTTTTCGTGAGAACGTGATCATCGTTTATCTTGGCTTCATTGTATCGGCCCTTAAGCCCAGCGCTATAATACGCCGCTGCGTTACTTGACCTCTCTCCACCGAATAGATCAAGCGACACCGAGTAGTGGAAATTGATGTAACGTTGGATCGTCGCAAGATCAATTCCGCCAAAAGCGCGAATCTCATTGCTATCCTGCTCTCGCATTAGCTCCGCCGAGCGCTGAACAATTCGTTTGACGCCACTCTCGCCGACAAACATATGATGGGCCTCTTCAGTAAGCATGAATTGGCACGTCCGTGCTAAAGGATCAAACGCTGATTCCGCCAAAGAGGCCAGCTGATATTTACCATCACGATCCGTAAAATAAGTGAACATGTAGAAAGCTAACCAATCAGGCGTTAGCTCATTAAACGCACCAAGAATCCGGGGTCGATCCGGGTCTCCGGCATGGCGTTCCAATATTAAATCCGCCTCATCCCTTCCATCACGACCAAAATAGGCATGCAGAAGATAAACCATGGCCCACAAATGTCGGCCTTCTTCTACATTAACCTGAAACAAGTTTCGTAAATCGTATAGAGACGGTGCCATTCTCCCCAACAAGCGCTGCTGTTCCACCGAAGCAGGCTCGGTATCCCCTTGAGTGACAATCAACCGACGCAAGTCAGCCCTATGCTGGCCAGGCACTTGATTCCAAACTGGCAAACCTTTTTCTTCTCCGAAACCAATTTGGCGATCCTTTTCGGGGCCAGTCAAAAAAATTCCCCATCGATATTCCGGCATCTTCACATGCGCAAAATTCGCCCAGCCTCCTGGCTCAATGCTGACGGCGGTACGCAAGTAAACATCAGATTCTTGAAATCCGTCCGGTCCCAGTTCTCGCCACCAATCAAGAAACCGCGGCTGCCAGGATTCTAAAGCCCGCTGCAGGCGTCGGTCACTGTGAAGACTCACGTTGTTGGGTATTCGCTGTCCGTAATCCACAGCCATAGACATATCAAACCCTTTTCTTATCAAACCGAGCCCGCTGTCCGGTGCCATAAAGTTGCAACGTACCCTCTGGTCCAGCAGCGTTTGGCCTTTGAAAAATCCAGTTCTGCCATGCCGATAGTCTGCCAAAAATTTTTGTTTCCATCGTCTCAGGGCCAGCAAAGCGAAGATTTGCCTCCAAGCCAGTCAGTGCATCGCTCGAAAAACTAGACCGCTCCTCGATTGCTAAACGCACCTCGTCGTCCCAGTCGATCTTATCCGGAATTCCGGTGACCAGCCCGAGTTTGTCAGCATCTTGAGCACTGAGCGACTTCCCAAGCGTTTTGCGTAATGCTGATGCGCATGAGGGTTCGCCAAGAAATCGAGTTTGTAGACGGCTAAGGCCGTTAGCCATCGGAAGCTGACCAAAATTCATTTCCGACAAGGAAAGACTAGATGAGCCGGTATCGTCCAGCATATAGATCCGGTCACAGGCCAAAGCAAGCTCGAATAATGTCCCAGCAAAACCGTCCCTGCCCTCTATCAAGGCCATCAGACTCCGAGATGTTACATCTAAACGTTTTAGAACCCGTATCCAATAAAGGCGTATTTCCCTCGACAACCAATCACTACTATGAAGTAACAAAAATTCATCATACTCCTGAATTAGAGAGCCATTCCCAGTTACGCGCATTACCCAATTCCCTATATCTGAGCGATTGGTACGTAAATGTAAAATCGCGTCATCTAGGGCACGGACCAGCGCCAGTGGCCAAAAGTTTGCACCCAATTCATGCAGCTTCTCGGGACCAGCGGGAGGGGCATCACTTGGACCGTGCAAGGTGAAATTTGCAACCGATGTCGCACTGTCGATACCGACCTCCAGGAAACGGTACTCGAGTCCAGTCTCTGAGACCTCTCTCAAAAGCGGAACAAGACTGACCCCCTTAATATCGCTTGGGCCCTGCGTTTTTTCTGACAGAGAAAGCGCCCTTGCGCGAGCTTTCTCCGCAAGCTCAGAGGCAGGCACAAGCTCGTCGACCAGCGACCATTCCAGGGCACGTTTACCCCGCACCCCTTCCGTCATGGTGCAGAACAAATCGGCATGATCCCTCCGGACCTTTCGCTTGTCCACCAAGCGCGTTAGACCACCGGTGCCAGGAAGAACACCGAGCAAAGGCACCTCCGGTAGAGCCACCGCGGAAGTGCCATCATCGATAAGCATTATGTGTTCACAGGCGAGCGCCAGCTCGTAGCCTCCACCGGATGCTAGACCATTTATTACTGCAAGGTAATGCTGGCCCGAATCATTGCTGGCTTGCTCGATGGCGCATCGTGTCTCGTTAGTAAACTTACAGAAATTTACTTTGGCCGCGTGATCCGCAGCGCCAAGCATACCAATGTTGGCGCCTGCACAGAATACGCGCTCCTTTTCCGACTTGATTATTACTGCATGCACCTCAGGATGCTCGAACCGAAGGCGCTGCACAGCGTCATAAAGTTCTATATCAACACCAAGATCATAGGAGTTAAGCTTAAGACTATAGTCGGCCTTTAATCCACCTTTCTCATCGACATCCATCGATAGAGTGGCGACTGGCGCATCGATACTTAAACGCCAGTGGCGGTAAGCCTCGGGGGAGGTTTGAAATTCGACTTGATCCTCGGTATGGGGCGTAAGGCCAGGAACAAAAGTGGTAGCTTCAGACATCAGAGTCTCTAAGGTTTGATCAAAAATTCATACTCGGATTACCACAGCAAAGTGGCTACGGTAAGACCCAATTAAGAAAGATACCTTGTTATTGGTTGTTTTTGAGTACCTAAGAGAGGGAAACTGCGACTATGGACTACTTTGATGATCTCGAAACTCGCGACCCAGAGGTGCGTGAACAAGCTTTACTTGCGGAATTATCAAAACAGATCGCCAACGCAATACACAACGCGCCAGGCTGGGCCAAGATTCTCTCCGACGTCCAACCGGCCGACTTGAACTCCCGGGAGGCACTCGCGGGGTTGCCAATCACCCGCAAATCTGAGCTCAACGCGCACCAAGAGGACGACCCGCCCCTCGGTGGGCTCACCACTGCGCCCTCAAGCGAACTAGACTGGGTTTTTTGTTCGCCAGGGCCAATCTATGAACCAGGCGGACGTGGTGGAGATTTCTGGCGAATGGGACGTGCCCTTTACGCTGCAGGTTTTCGTCGTGGTGATACGGTACATAATACTTTTGCCTACCACCTGACACCGGCAGGTCACATGATGGAAGCCGGGGCACATGCGTGCGGTTGCGTAGTAATTCCCGGTGGCGTCGGGAATACTGAGCAGCAACTTCAAACCATTAGTCATATTCAACCCAAGGGATATGTAGGTACCCCGTCTTTCTTAAGAATTTTATTGGAGAAAGCCAATGAACTGGGACTTGATGTTTCCTCGATCACCAATGCCGCAGTCGGAGGTGAGGCGTTGCCACCAAGCCTGCGGGACTATTTCCAATCCCACGGCATCCACGTGTTGCAATCATATGGCACTGCTGATTTAGGCCTAGTCGCGTACGAATCTCCTGCTATGGAAGGGATGATCCTTGACGAAAGCGTCATCGTTGAAATTGTACGGCCGGGTACAGGGGATCCGGTGGATGAAGGAGAAGTTGGCGAAGTAGTGGTCACGACGCTCAATCCGATATACCCGCTCATTCGGTTTGCTACCGGTGACTTATCTGCGATCTTATCTGGCCAAAGTCCATGCGGACGCACCAACACTAGGATCAAGGGTTGGATGGGGCGCGCTGATCAAACCACTAAAGTGAAAGGCATGTTTATTCACCCCAAGCAAATTGCAGAAGTAATTGCCCGGCACCCAGAGGTAAAGCGTGCACGATTAGTAGTCGACAACATCGACCACGTCGACGTGATGACACTGCATTGTGAGACATCTGACTGTAACGACCAACTGAGAAACGAGATCGCAGTTTCGCTGCAAGCAATATGTAAACTAAAGGGTGATGTAGCGCTATCTCAGCCCGGCAGTTTGTCCAATGATGGTAAAGTGATCGACGATATCAGAACTTATGAATAAGTATTTCCCCATTAGTTCCGTTGACGATTACCTTCCATTGTACGCTCGAATCTCGCGCGCATATTCTTCCTTTTCGGCCGCTTCCTCTGGCCGACCCATGGCCCGAAGCAGCGCCGCATAGTTCTCATAGCCACGAGCGACTTCAGCGTGCTTTTCACCAAATGTACTTCGCATTATCACCATCGCTGCCCCAAAAAGATTTTCTGCGTCTGCGTAACTCCCTTGCTCGTGTAACAGACGTGCGCGGTTGTGATAGGCATGAGCCCGATAGGTCGTAGCGGTCCGGCTCATCGCATTTACAACGTGTGGATTATCAGCCAGCGCTACCGTCATTACATCCAGTGCGCGACTGTAAAAGTGTTCTGCATCCGCGAGTTGGCCTTGCGCATCGTATAGTCGACCTAAACTATTGTAGCTCGCTGCAACATCAGCATGGCCATTACCAAGGGAATTCTCACGGATTGCGAGAGCGCGCTTATATAGTGGTTCCGCGTCTTTATATTGGGACTGTTTTTGATACAACTTTGCGAGATTGAATACGAACGCCGCGGTTGTTGGATGTTCCGAGCCAAACTCTTCCTCGCTCATTCGAATGGCCTTTTGAGCAAACGGCACAGCCTCGCGATACCGCTGGTGTTTAAACATTTCCTTAACTTGCATCTGGACATCCCGCAGTTCAGCAGACGATTGACCAAACGAATTGGTAACACCAAGGCCACCTAGCAATCCCACTGCACAAATAAGGAAAATTCTGAACATCGACGGTCCTTTCCGAGACAAACCTCTACCAACCAAACCGTACCGTGTGAGATCAGTTAGAACAAGATGCGCGGTTTTCGTCCCTACCGATGACCAATTCAACACACACTGTCCCTACCGTCTAGAAGCGAAAAATGCTTTGAGCAATTGTCCAGTGCGTTGTTCATCAATCCCACCGTATACCGCCGGACGATGGTGGCACGTCGGTTGAGCATATAAGCGCGGGCCATTTTCCACACCGCCACCCTTGAGATCACCCGCACCAAAATAGAGCCGCCGAACGCGCGCAAAAGAGATCGCTTGCGCACACATGGGACAGGGTTCAAGTGTGACATACAAGTCACATCCCTCAAGACGCGGGGTTCCAAGCTTCTCCGCCCCGGCGCGGATCGCCAGTATCTCCGCATGTGCTGTCGGATCACTATGTTGTTCAACTCTATTTCCCTCAGCCGCCAAGACGCTACCATTTGCACCAACAAGCACCGAACCCACTGGTACCTCACCCCTGACATACGCCTTACGCGCCTGTTCCAGAGCGATTTCCATAAAACCTTGTTGCGACATTCCAATAGCCTGCCTGCCAATGGTACACGGGGTCAAGAGCCCCGAAGTTGCGCGGCAGTGGCCATAATATTATCCTAGGCACATGCCATCTCCTTCGCACCAACCGGTGATCGGCGTCACGCTGGATCGCGAACCGGCTGGCGGCTATTCAAAATTTCCGTGGTACGCCGTACGCGAGAATTACATGGACGCAATCTCTCACGCCGGAGGGCTGCCCATTGCATTGCCCCATGATGACCGAGTTGCTGATGCGTACATGGACCTGGTTGATGGCCTGCTTCTAACAGGCGGTGCATTCGATATTGATCCGGGACTATTTGGACAATCTCAGCATAAAAGCGTGGAAACCCTCAAGAGCCAACGCACTATCTTCGAGCTAACTGTAACTCGAGTAGCACTCACGCGTGACATTCCCGTACTAGGCATCTGTGGGGGCGAACAACTGCTGAATGTTGCGCTTGGTGGCAGCCTGATTCAGCACATCCCTGACAAGATAGCAGGTGCTCTTGCTCATGAACAACCAAACCCTAGGAATCAACCGGGACACAGCGTCAATATTCTGGCCGGAACAATCCTTCACAAAATTATTGGTGTAGACAAAATTGAAGTGAATAGCGCCCACCATCAAGCGGTTGCAGAGGTCGGGCCAACGGCCGTAATCAACGCCTGCGCCAGTGATGGTGTAGTTGAGGGAATAGAGGAGCAAACTCGACGATTCTGCCTTGGCGTGCAATGGCATCCTGAATTTCATGTGTCGCCGAGTGATAGTAAAATATTTGTGGCATTCATATCTGCCTGTCGCGGATGACAAAAACCGACTCAGAAAGGATCGCCAAACGCCTCGCGCGAACCGGCCTGTGCTCGCGGAGAGAAGGGGAGCGCTGGATCAGCGAAGGTCGCGTTATGCTGGACGGCAAAGTGCTTAAGAGTCCAGCAGTAACCGTCGACGTACATTCCGCCATAAAGGTTGATGGAAAGCTAATTCCGGAACCTGCAGAACCGCGTCTCTGGCGCTACCACAAGCCAGCTGGCTTACTGACTACCCACCGTGACCCACAAAGGCGGCCAACGGTTTTCACTTCGCTACCGCCTCAATTACCTAGAATGATCTC
>PTKD01000091.1 GCA_002938115.1 Alphaproteobacteria bacterium MarineAlpha9_Bin7
AGCGAAGCGATGCCAGCCGCTATGCACGCAAACGGATTAGCGCCAGAAGATCCCGCGAGACGAACTGTTGAAGTTGAGGCATTTTGTTCGTGGTCTGCGTGCAATATAAATAGTCTGTCGATTGCACGTACAAGAACTGGGCTAACCACATATTCCTCAGCAGGGACAGCAAACATCATATGCAAGAAGTTCTCGGCATAACTCAAATCATTGCGGGGATAGATGAACGGTTGACCTATTGAATATTTATAAGCCATGGCAGCAATTGTTGGCATTTTAGCGAGCAGTCTGTGTTCAGTAATATCGCGTTGCCTGGGATCGTTTATGTCGATGTTATCATGATAGAACGCCGACAACGCCCCGACTACTCCTATCATGAATGCCATCGGGTGAGCGTCTCTTCGAAAGCCTCTCAAAAAATACGTTACCTGTTCATTCAACATCGAATGATAAGTAACCTTCTGCGTGAATTGTTTAGTTTCCTCTACATTTGGAAGTTCGCCATACAGCAGTAAATAACATACTTCCAGAAAATTGCTGTGCTCGGCGAGGTCTTCGATCGCATAGCCACGGTGCAATAGAACGCCATTTTCCCCGTCGATATAGGTGATAGCAGATTCAGCGCTCCCTGTGGACGTAAAGCCAGGATCATACGTGAACATGCCCGTTTCTGCGTATAGACGACGCACGTCTATTACACTGGGTCCCAATGTTCCGTTTATGACGGGAAGCTCAAATGATTTCCCCGTATTGTTGTCTGAAAGAGTTAACGTATGTACAGGCTCCTTCTTCGTCGACTGTTGCACGACCAGCATCCTCCTCCAACTTGCCTAAGCGACAAAGACATTACGCCGATTGTATTTTACCTTTGAACATAGATCTATGACTGTCATTAGGCAATTGCATTACGAACATAGCTCGAATTAGGGTGTCGGTTAGGTTTGAAGATCGCGTAATCGGGACAATGTCTCTGATCGACCAAGCACCACCATGACCTCAAATATGCTTGGCGACACAGTGGTGCCTGTCAGGGATACACGCAAAGGCTGGGCGACCAAGTTAAGTTTTAGGTCTCGGGAGCTGGCGAATTCTCGAATCAAGTTTTCTATACTTTCTGAATTCCAATTGTCGAGTTCCTGCAATTTTTGGGTAAGTTCGTACAAAAGCCGTTTTGTATTTTCATTAAGATGTTTTTCTGCTTTTAAGGAAATTTTTATAGGTCGCGGCGCAATATAAAAAAAACTACTCTCTGCTAGTTCAAGAAGTGTCTTTGCCCGGAGTTTTAACGCTCCTATACCAACAAATAAACGATCACGTTGTTGTTTCGTAAGTTTTTGACCAACTTGTGGTAAGAGAATAGGTTCAATCAATCTCACAGCTTCCTCATCTTTTAATTCCCGCAAGTAGTGGCCGTTGAGGCTTTCTAGTTTGGTGAGATCAAAGCGGGACGGGGCACGCCCAATTCCTGAGAAATCAAACCAAGCAATGGCTTTATCGGTAGTTATTATTTCTTCGTTACCGTGTGACCAACCTAGGCGGAGCAAATAATTTCGTATCGCTGTAGGAAGAAATCCCATCTCTCTATAGGTACCAATCCCAAGAGATCCATGACGTTTTGACATTTTGGTGCCGTCGGGTCCGTGTATCAGTGGTATATGCGCGAATGCTGGCTCGTTCCATTCGAGTGCCCGATACACTTGAATCTGTCGAAATGCATTGGTTAAGTGATCATCGCCTCGTATAACATGGGTAATCCCCATGTCATGATCATCGACGACAGCCGAAAGCATGTAGGTTGGCGTGCCGTCTGCACGCAAAATAACCATATCGTCAAGCTGCTCGTTATCCACTGTGACGTTCCCTTGAACTTGATCATTTATGACGGTGCTTCCATCCCTTGGAGCTTTAAATCGGATGGCTGGTCGGATGTTTGTGGGCACTTCAGTCGAGCTCCGATCGCGCCAACGCCCGTCGTAACGCGGTTGCAAACCGTTACTACGTGCTTTTTCACGCATTTCAATCAGCTCATCCGGCGTACAATAGCAGCGGTATGCTAGGTTTCGCTCAAGTAAGACGTCGACAACTTTGGTATGGCGAGCTCGGTTCTTAGACTGATAAATAGCTTCACCATGCCACTGCAAACCTAGCCATTGGAGACCGTCTATTATCTCTTTTATGGCATCTGACGTCGAACGCTTCTTATCTGTGTCCTCAATACGAAGACAAAATTTTCCTCCGTGGTGGCAAGCGAAGAGCCAATTGAATAACGCGGTTCGAGCACCGCCAATATGCAAGAAGCCGGTCGGTGAGGGGGCAAATCGGGTTATCACTGTCATGTTTTTGATGATTACCGGTACTACTGAAGTTAAATCGCTGCGTAAGTCCCAATAAAGGGATTACCCACTCAGCGCTGAGAGATAAAAAATTTTCGTTTTATAAGCTATCCATTCTGTGTCTTGCCTCGGAGCCATGGAACATTGCTCTTGTCTGCATTTGCAGAATTCCCGACGCAACACTTTGAATATTTGAAGTAGCAATATGGGCGAGATTGCGAAGAGGTCAGTAGTTTCGGATCAGGCCGATTACACGGCCTTGTACTTTAACCTGATCTGGACCAAAAATTCGTGTTTCATATGCCTGGTTGGCGGGCTCTAACGCTATGGAAGCTCCCTTCTTACGGAGACGTTTTAACGTAGCTTCGTGGTCGTCGATTAAGGCTACGACGATTTCTCCGTTCTCTGCGGTAGACGTCCGCTCAATTATTGCGATATCCCCATCCAAAATACCAGCCTCCGTCATGGAGTCTCCGGCAATTTCAAGTGCGTAGCAATCTTGTTTGCTAATCATCGAGCTGGGCACATCAACGTATTGATTGGCATCCTTCAAGGCTTCATTAGGGGTACCCGCGGCGATCCTTCCTAAAAGTGGTAAATCAACAGATGTGTTGCCGGAAGTTCGGGGATGACCGTCTTGCCGATGGCCTGAAAAATCGCCTTGGACAACATTTTGAGCGGTGCCATGGGAATTGCTACCTTGTCTCGCTCTAATCCCACTGTCGTTGGGCAACTTGATGACTTCGAGGGCGCGGGCTCGGTGAGGAAGTCGTCGAATAAAGCCGCGCTCTTCCAGGCCTTTTATAAGTCGATGAACTCCGGATTTTGACCGCAATCCTAGAGATTCTTTCATTTCCTCGAATGACGGAGCTACTCCATCATTTTGTAGATTTTCGTTAATGAAGAGTAGTAGTTGTTGTTGTTTTCGGGTCAGCATGACCATGGCCTACCAAATCTGGAACAAATGGGAAACTTTCACACATGTTCTAGTTTAGTTCTTCGAATACGTCAAATGATCCCGTCTCCCGCAAAATCATATAGCAGCCAGCCCAGTTGGAAAATTTATGACCTCAACTACGTCACCCACCTGAGCCGCAGGGGCATTGGGAGGCCTAAATATCAAGCATTCGGCTTTCGAGAGCAAACTGATCATGGAACTGTCCTGTCGCTCATAAGGATCGGCCCACAAAACGCCATCACTAGTCCGTTCCAGGGTAGCACGCAGATAATCCTGCCGATGGTCGTTTTGGGCCAAAGGACTAGCAAGTCGCACCTGCTCGGTGAGCGTTCCTTCGTCACTCGGGATGCCGAGTAGGCATTTCAATGCGGGATACAGAAATACTAAGGCACACACTAGAGCCGATACCGGATTTCCAGGGAGGCACAGTACAGGAATGCCGTTCAAGTCCCCAAACATAACTGGCTTTCCTGGTCGCATTGCCACTTTCGAAAAATTTACTTTTAGTCCTGCACCCCGCAATGCCTCATGTACTAAATCGTGATCCCCCACAGACACGCCGCCCGTGGTGATTAACAAATCTGTGCCTCGTGCTCCATTTGCCATTTGAAGTAAGGCTTCTGTCTTATCTGGAGAAATCCCGAGGTCAACTGCGAAACCTCCGCATACTTCGATAAAGGCCCGAAGGGCGATAGCATTAGAGCTAACTATCTGGTTCGGTCCGATTGGATCTCCGGGACGAACAATTTCATCTCCGGTAGCGAGGATAGCGATCCGCGGTTTGCGATAGACTGGGAGCCAAGGAAAATTCATCGCAGCTGCCAACGCAATATCACGGGCTGAGAGGATACGACCAGCGCGCAGACCGATTTCTCCTTCATTGAAGTCAAGCCCAGCTTTCCTGACGTATTGGCCTGCTTTTGCGCTTTCCCTAACTGATATTAATTCTCCATTAGCTACTGTATTCTCTTGAATTACCACAGTATCTGCGCCCTTAGGTAACGGCCCACCCGTGAAAATCCTAACCGTCTCATTTTGCCTAACCGTGCCACCAAAGGAGCCACCAGCCGGAGATTCCCCAATCATTTTCAATGTTTTGGGAATGTTACTCAAATCCGAGCTACGTGCAGCATAGCCATCCATGGCCGAGATATCGGTTGGGGGTTGTGTGCGTCGAGCTTGGATATCCCGGGCTAATACGCGGCCAAGCGCCTCACTGATGGCGACATCCTCGTGCGGAAGAGGTTTAAACGAGCTCAAAATTCGTTGGCGGGCATCTTCGACTGAAATCATCGCTTAGCTGCTTCAAAAGTGCCTGACTTCCCACCAGATTTGTACAATAATTGCACGTCGGTAATGGTCATTTTGCGATCAACGCTTTTACACATGTCATATATAGTGAGCGCTGCCACCGATGCGGCTGTCAGTGCTTCCATTTCCACTCCGGTACGACCAGATACCGAGCACATTGCAGTAATGATGACAGCTGTATCGGATGAGTTGCAATCTGCCTCCACTTTCACCGACGTTATTTCAAGCGGATGGCAAAGAGGGATTAAATCTCCTGTACGCTTTGCGGCCATGATCCCAGCGATACGTGCGATACCGAGCACATCTCCTTTTCGATGCGTACCATCTTTAATCATCTGCAGCGTTTCCGCTGCCATGATCACAGTCGCTCCTGCACGTGCCACGCGATCAGTGATAGGCTTGTTGCCAACATCAACCATGATGGCTTTACCATCCGAGTCAAAATGAGTGAACTCACCCATACCTAAGCGGTCCCTCGTAAATTTATATCGGCTTGGGCAGATGTGCCCAACAAGGAACGGGTAGCCATGATAATATCCTGCTTGCGCATCAAAGATTCTCCTACCAAGAAGCGATGTACACCAACTCGTTTCATCCGCTCAATATCCTCGTGAGTGTAGATCCCACTCTCGCACACGATCGTCCATCCATCCGGAATTTCCGGTGCTAGTTCCTCTGTTTTTGTAAGATTTACTTCTAATGTCTTGAGATTCCGGTTATTTATTCCGATCAGTGCCGGCGGCATGATTAAAGCCCGTGCAAGCTCCGCCTTATCATGAACTTCAATCAATAAGTCCATCCCGAGTTCTATTGCGCAGGCTGCTAACTCTTCTGCCTGGTTGTCCGTGATGGCGCCCATAATGAGTAAGATACAATCCGCCCCTATCGATCGCGATTCGATAATTTGATAGGTATCAAGGATGAAATCTTTACGTAACACAGGTATCTTAACAGCATTTCGTGCCGCTACCAGATCGCCGCTATCTCCTTGAAAATATGCTTTGTCAGTAAGTACTGAAAGACAAGCTGCACCGCCTTTTTCATAATCAGATGCCAAAACAGATGGTGCAAAGTTATTTCGTATTAAGCCTTTACTGGGTGAGGCTTTTTTTATTTCTGCGATTAAGCCTGTTCCAGTAGCTCGGACTGATCTATCAAGTGCTTTAGAAAAACTCCGCGGATGCGTTGCGCTCTTTGCATCAAGGATTAAACTTGATTCCGGTCGGCTAGCTTTTGCGGAAGCTATCCACTCAAGTTTGTCCTTGCAAATTTTTGCTAAGATATCTGACATTACGCTGCTGGCGCACGGTTTGTGATTTCGACGAGGTCGTTAAGCGTATTTTTTGCTTTCCCTGCCTCTATCGCCTCGGTTGCCATAGAGGCACCGTCAGACAAACTTGTTGCCTTGCCGGCAACAATCAATGCGGCCGCACTATTCATAACAACGATATCTCGGTAGGGCCCAGTTTTCCCATTCAAAAGTTCTAGCATCTCCTGCGCATTGAGTTGTGGGTCGCCACCGATAAGATCTTCGATCCGAGAACATCGCAAATTTGCATCCTCAGGTGTAACTTCAAATGTCGATACAGATCCATCCTTGTAGGCAGCAACTTTTGATGGACCCGTGATGGTCAGCTCGTCCATCCCGTCGAGACCATGCACTACCCAAACATGGGTCGAGCCAAGCTTACCAAGAACTTCTGCCAACGGCACGCACCAAGCACTATCGAATACTCCAATAAGTTGGCGTTTCGCGCCGGCTGGATTGGATAGTGGACCCAGCAAGTTGAAGATCGTTCGAGTGCCAATTTCGATTCGGCTCGGACCAACGTGACGCATTGCACCATGATGGCGCGGCGCCATCAAAAAGCCAATTCCAATTGACCATAAGCATTCCTGAATCACTTCCATACTAGCTTCGATATTTACTCCGAGAGTATTCAGCACATCGGCTGAGCCAGATTTGGAAGATATTGCTCGATTACCGTGCTTGGCTACTGGCACACCGCAGGCTGCGGCTACCAATGCGGCACACGTTGAAATATTGAATGTTCCGATACCGTCTCCCCCGGTTCCCGCGGTGTCAATAGCATCTGGAGGAGCTTCTATCATTGTTGCTTTACTGCGCATTGCGCCGACCGCGCCAGCAATTTCATCGACTGTCTCTCCACGAACTCTCATACCCATTAGAAGAGCCCCGATTTGAGTTGGAGTGGATTGGCCCGACATAACGATTTCAAATGCCGTTTTAGATTCGACCTCACTGAGACTTGCGCCTGTCGCAAGTTTAGATAGCAACTCTGGAAGTTCTGGCATTTGTCAGCCTAGATCTCTACCTGTGGGCAATTCTTAAAAAATTAGCTAGTAGAGCATGTCCATTTTCGGATGCGATGCTCTCGGGATGAAATTGCACACCAAAAATGGGACGTTCCTTGTGGCGCAGCCCCATTATTATGTCATCCTCTGTTCTTGCCGTAATTTCCAGGCAAGCTGGCAGGCCATCGCTTTGAACAATTAGGGAATGGTACCGCGTGGCGGCAAAAGGAGACACAATTCCTTGAAAAATATCTAATCCGTTGTGGCAAATATTGCTAAGTTTACCATGCATGGGAGTGACTGCTCGCTTGATATTAGCACCAAAAGCCTGACCGATGGACTGGTGGCCAAGACATACCCCCAATATTGGGACCTTCGTGACCGCTTTACGCACTAGTTCAACGCAGATTCCCGCTCGGTTTGGGTCACATGGCCCTGGAGACAGCACGATTCCATCTGGCGAAAGTGCCAATACTTTTTCAGGAGTAATCTTGTCGTTTCGATATACTTCGACTTCCGCCCCAAGTTCTCCAAGAAAGTGGAGTAAATTGTAGGTAAAACTATCGTAGTTATCTATCAAAATATACATTTTGGTGTTTATGGAGAATTGGTACTATTCGAATTAATTAATATACCCTAAACATTTGATATTACTTGATAAATTTCTCTCTATGCAGGTGATTGATGTAAAGAAAATTAAGTTTTACTAGTTAAGGCAAGGTCTAGGAAGTGACAATACTCTGCATCAAACTTATCGTAGTTTTTTCGCAGTTGCTTGCAAAAAATTAAAAATACTTTTTACAAAAA
>PTKD01000092.1 GCA_002938115.1 Alphaproteobacteria bacterium MarineAlpha9_Bin7
GGCTTGGTACCAGCGAAACCTCTACTGCACTTCCATCTGGCAGTTCCTCATTCCTTTCGGCGTCACCCGGCACGCGTTATTTCGACCCCGAAGCGTTGCCGGGCAATTACCTGCTGTTGACTGACAGCGAAATTGCCAACACCGCAGTGATATAATCGCCATAAATGCTTTCAATTGGAACGCGTGACGACCCGCCCACAACGTTGGCATTCGACAGTGGAAGTTCCGCCCGCCAAGCCGAACCCAATGGTCGCGTCGATGACCTTGAAGTCGTGAAGCCCTAGAAAACAAAGTAGGCGACCGACTATGCCGGCCAACCCACCAACGCGTCTCTTCAATGGGTCAATGATGGTGGTCCATCTCCTCTGGTTTGCGATATCTCACCACTGACGAACGAAGAAGTCACTGTTGAGGCGAAGGAGAAGAGCAGAAATAACCGCATTTTCATAATCCTTAGGCAAAGAACGACTACCCCTTTACCTTCGACGTCTGGCTCCACCCTTTACTTATGTGGAAGCATTGTTTTTGGTGACGGTCGCTCTTTGACGAACCAGTCAAGGATATGTTCACCATCCCAGCATACAACGCCTGGTTGAGAAAGAATGTGTTCGAAGGTTTGGCGCACATATTTAATACGGTGGGCTGCACCGGACAGATAGGGGTGCATGGCGATCGCCATAACTTTTGTTGTTTCTTGGCTCTCCGAATAAATGGTCTCAAAATAGTCGAGCGCTCGTTTGAGAAATACCTCTGAGGAATGATTTTGGATCGCCATCAGCACGATATCATGTATTTCGTAGTTATACGGTAGGGCCACAATGGGTTTGCTTGCTGTCTTGACCCACACCGGTTGATCGTCGAGCACCCAGTCGCCGATATATTCAATCCCTGCCTCGGCTAGGTAATCAATGGTGGTGTAGGTCTGGGTCAAACCCGGTCCGAACCAACCCCGCGGTGCTTTGCCGGAAAAACTTTTTATGACCTTCACCGTTTTCTTAATTGACGCACTTTCATTCTCAAGTTTGTGCATTGGAATCTGCTCATATGCGTGGGCATTGAATTCCCAATCGTTATCAAGGCAGGCCGTGGCGACTTGGGGATATTCCAAACAAGTACGTGCGTTTAACGTTACTGTGGGGCGTACGCCAAGTTCGTCAAGCATGCGTTTGATGCGCCAGAACCCAACGCGCATACCGTATTCATGCCAACTCCAGTTTGGTGCATCTGGGATCATCGGGACGCCTTGGGGCGGCGGTAGCACTGTGCGGGCCATTGCCCGTGTGATGTCCCAGACTTCGAGAGCAAGAACAGGCCAGATGATCATTCGTGCTTCGCCTGGCATTTTTAGCGTTTTACGATCCTCTATGCCAGAATAAGGGAGACGGTCGCCGGGTTTCATACCCTTCCCAATACGGTTATCGTTGGGTGTATTTCGGACGGCCATCACGTCACAGCTCCATCGGACGTTTTTTCGTTTTCAAGCCCGGGAAAGATCGGGGCAAAAACATAACTACAATTTCTTTGACATGCTGCTACAGTATTATTTGTTGAACAATACTCTTTTGTAGTGATTGCGCTACTGAACATACGCGATTTGTGTTTCTGGGTCGGATGTGTCGGAAAAAAATGGTAGGGGCATAACATGGCATTCGGCAACGGGTTGGTCAGTGGCGTGCAGCAGGTTGCACTCGTCGTGCATGATCTTGATCTTACTATGTCTAAATATACCGAACAGCTCGGCATCGGACCGTGGTGGGTGACGCTGTACGGCCCCCCGCGTTTGACAGAGATGCGTATCCGCGGCGCGGAGATTCCCTATAGCATGAAACTGGCTATTGCTTGGACCGGGGATACGATGTGGGAACTAATACAGCCTGTTAGCGGCCCGTCTATTTACAAAGAGTTTCTCGAAGCGCATGGCGAAGGCTTGCACCACGTCCTCGTGGAACACCGGGGCACGGAATTCGAATCCGCAATCATGGCCTTTTCTGCTCGCGGCTGCCCCCCTCTCATGGAGGGCAGGTTTGGCGAGGTTCGTTTCGCCTATATAGACACCGAGGGTCCGCTCAAAACGGTGCTTGAAATCGTGGAACGGCCCGAGGGATTCGTCCGGCCCGAACCCGACTACTGGTATCCCACACCACCGAAATTGTGAGGGCAAATCACACGATCTGTTTGGAATACTTCCAGTGCATGTACTTGGGTGTACATGGAACCGTTTAGGAGCAACAAGAGTTCTACTCAGCACCCCTCATAGTCATTTTCAATACAGGGTTACAAAGTAATGAGCGATTATGGCAGTGATCCAGTCTCGGCGATCGCCGAGACTGAGGCGACCGGCGAAACAGCTGACATCTTCGCGGACATTCGATCCACGATGGAAATTCCGCTACTGACTTCAATCTGGCGGTCTTTGGTGTCAGTCGATGGCGGTCTCGCCGCCACGTGGGCAGCAGCGAAGCCACTGTATTTGACCGGTCAACCGCAGGCAGCACTAGGGCGTATCATGAGTCGGGTTACCTTGCCTGTGCCAGAACCGCTCGTGCCCGGGCAACTGAGTTGTGCCGGTGTGTTGCCTGAGGAGCTTTCCGGGGTGCGCAAGATCATCGATGCCTACAATCGTTCCAACGGCATGAATATGGTAGCTCTTACAGCCCTAGTGGCTACGCCTGGCAGCACCCCATCGAGTAATGAATCTCCGTCTTCGCCATCAGTTTGGCCTACATTACCACCGCTCCTCGCCAAGGTGGAAATCGATCCAGAAACATGGACCATGTTAAACGAAATTAACTGCTTTGGTTCTGTTGGGGGCGGCGGAGGACTGGCAACTTTGTGGCGCCATCTTGCCCACTGGCCAGGCTTTTTGGCAGTGATCCACGCCAGCCTAGCATCGCAACACCGGAGTGGAATGCTGGCGAACGCCATTGGAGATGTTCATGGGTTTGCACAGGAGGAAGGTGCGAGCTTGGCAAATCTCCGGAACAACCCGGTAACTTTGCCGATCCCAGCCCGCCAGATGGTGGAGAACTACGTGGCAATTCCTGGAGCCGTGACCCGCATGGTCACAATCGGACACACGCTGGCTCGCTGGTTGAAGACTGTCCCCAACTAGGTGTTAAACAAGACATTATTGGGTCGGTGATCTAGTGGCGTGATTAAAGAATCCAAGAAGAGGACCAGGATCCGAGGGAAAAAGGGAACAAACCTTCATCGATATATATTCGTATTTTTCTTCCGCTTTTGAGAACGTTTTCCCGTAACGGCTTAACTGGATGGCCTTTTTGAACAGGCTGAGGCGACGGGGACGAAAGCATAATGTAAGCTGCGCTTGCGAAGCAGACAGGGAGTTCCACCATGTGCTCAGCGCAAATGTTAATTGACGGTGACCATCTCGAGACTCGCCTCGGAGATGAGCGCCTTCGGGTTTACGACTGCACCACATGGCTCCGGCTTGATCCGCCGCGCATTTATCGTGTCGAAAGCGGCCGTGCAGCCTTTGAGTCCGGCCATATTCCGGGCGCCGACTTCCTCGACCTCACCGGCGAATTGTCGGATCCGGAATCGGGCTTTAATTTCATGATGCCTGGACCGGAGGCGTTGGCGAAAACTCTCGGGGCCCACGGTATTGGCGGCGACAGCGAGGTGGTTCTCTACAGCCGCGACAACATCCAATGGGCGACACGTGTATGGTGGATGATGCGGGCGATCGGATTCAACAGCGCCTCGGTGTTAGATGGCGGGTTCGACAGATGGCAGACAGAGGGCCGACCGACCACCACAGCGATCCAGAAATACCCAGCAGCCAGTCTGACGCCGCGTCCGCGCACAGGCATGTTCTGCGATAGCGCTGCCGTGTTGGCGGCGATGAAAGAGCCGGACACCTGCGTGATCAACGCCTTGCGCGCATCGCTTCATGATGGCAGTGAGGCAGTGAATTACGGCCGTCCAGGACGAATTCCTGGCAGTATCAACGTCCCAGGGATCTCGCTGCTCGATCCGGACACCAAGGCCTACCGGCCTTTGCCTGAACTCAAACGGATATTTTCCGAGGTGGGGGCACTGGACGCGAAAAAGGTGGTGATTTATTGCGGTGGTGGTATCGCGGCGACCAGCGATGCCTTCACGTTGATGCGCCTCGGGAAAGACGCCGTTACGATCTACGATGCCTCCATGTCGGAATGGGCCAACGATCCGTCGCTGCCTATGGAGACCGGTTAAGACCGCGTATTCGAAAAGTTCCGGGTCTTTGCTGATCGCCTAAGAGAAATAATCATTTCTTTCAAGTTCTGAGGGAGACCAACAAATCTGTCCTATCCACGTGACGTTCATTTCAAGATTGGAAAGGAGTAACTGATGTCGAGAACAAAACCGGCTACGCGATCGAATACCAATATCTTGTTAAGAGAGGATCAGGATGGGGTCACTACACTAACCTTAAACCGGCCAGAATCCGGGAACAGTCTTTCGCATGCTTTGGTTGATGAACTTCAGGAAACATTTCAAGAGATTGCATTAGATGCAAACGTCCGGGTCGTTGTTCTCACGGCGAATGGTAAGTTGTTCTGCACAGGACACGACCTGAAGGAAAGTGTCAGTACCAAGCAGGCCGAAGACAAACGTGCCGCAAATGTTACCTGTGCCGCAATGCTTCAAAGCATGTTGGAACTGCCGCAACCCATCATTGCCAAAGTACGAGGGGTTGCGACTGCGGCAGGATGTGAGTTGGTAGCTACCTGCGATCTAGCTATCGCGTCGGATAAATCCAAGTTTGCAACGCCCGGAGTAAACATTGGTCTCTGGTGTTTGTCGCCACAAGTCGCGGTAAGTCGCACGATTGCCCCCAAGCATGCCCTGCAGATGCTTCTTCGTGGCAAGCTAATCGATGCGGACACTGCAATTCGTTTCGGATTAATCAACGAGATCGTTCCCGACGAAGAACTAGACGATCGGGTGCGTGAGTGGGCGTGCGATCTTGCATCTAAGTCCCCCTACACGATTGCATTGGGAAAAGAATCTTTTTATCGCCAGATTGAGATGAACCGACGAGATGCGTACAACTATGTAAACGAAGTCATGACACGTGCGTTCAATTCCAGAGATGCAAAAGAAGGGATAACAGCTTTTCTTGAAAAGCGAGATCCAAACTGGAAGGGGTGTTGACAGGATGTTAGCTATTGGACGTGCTCCAGAGGTTCCGCATCGCTCGCAGATCATCCTGAACGTGCCTGTTTGTAGGTAACTGGTCTTAACTTGATTTTATGGGAGGTTGTAGAAGATGGACGCAACTGAACTGTCGTCAGAAGAGATGGAAAAATTCGTTATCCGTTTTAAGGATCTACCGAACCGGGTGTCGCCAGTCCGCCTGGTGGACATGGCGCTACCTGAGTTCGAACGTAAGAGGTATCCAGTTGTTGGTCGCTCGACCGAACAAAGTTGGCCAGACAAAAGGGTTGGGGAGGTAGAGGCGTTTAATTTGAATTTCGTTTCTTGTAATCCAAAGTGCGGTATAGCTGTGCATGCACACGATTCGGATGAGGCATTTGTAATCCTCACTGGTCGCTGGTTAATCAGTTTTGGCGAGTCAAATGTCACGGACATAGAGGTTGAGCCCTATGATGTAGTTTCAGTACCGCCAAATGTCATGCACGGACTCACCAATCTTTCAAATTCTGAATCTTTCCTTCTCGCTGCTCAAGGAGCTCACCGTGGCGCCGCTATCAAATGGTCGCCGCGTTTAGTTGAACGGGTACGGGCTCTTGGTCTTGATGCAGCGTCCGTCGAGCACCCTGGCCAAACCGTTAGTTAGTCCGGAGCGGAAAAGATTTCGAAGGCGCTTCGTTTTATTCTCCCCAAAAGCAAGTGGTATTCCATCCAGACGTACATTTCTGGGCACCGCGAAATGAAATTACTCAGCAGCAACGGCTGAGGCGGGCGCGTCGACGATACGGGTTCCAAAGTCGGCCGGCGCCACTATTTCTAGTACCTCGTAGTCCTTTGAGTATGCGATTTCCCGATGCGGAATGCCTGGACGTTGGTTAATGCAATCTCCCTTTTCAAGACGGCGTATTCCCTCTCCTTCGTATTCAAACTCGGCCCAACCATTTAGAACCAAAACGAACTGAAACGTGCAATCATGCACGTGCCAATCCTGCACCTCGTCTTTCATTTCCTTGCCGTTTGCCTTGATTATATGAGCAATATAATCACCTTTGGTTGCCCCTTTGATGCCGAGATCGCAATACTCAAAAATCTCACGCAAACCATCTGTCCAAACCGCTTCGGCGGCCTTTATGTGTGAAAAATCCCAATTATCGGTCATATTTTCCTCCAATATATGTATACCCTTCGCGAATCCTCCGGGCCGACCAGGTTTTTTAATTCCTCAATATTTTCTACAGTGCGCATTGTTCCAGACCCCAACTAATATTTGACAGAGATCGGGATTAATGTGTGGTATGCATTAATAAACAGTGAGATCCGCGTGTGCTACCTAAAATTTATTTTTGGCATACGAGCAGTGAAAGTCTGCGTTCCCGTTAATTGGATGTAAGGGAGAACCCGAGTGAGGGAGGATGCTAGCGTGCGATTTGTGCTCTTTGTTTCTCGGACCCACCGGGTCTTCTCTAAGTTGGCATGATGGCGCTGCTCGAAGTAGAAAACGTTGTCGTTCGGTTTGGCGGGATTGTTGCGCTGGATGGAGTGACCTTTGATATCCCTGAGGGTCAGATTGTTGGACTTATCGGGCCGAATGGAGCAGGAAAGACAACGCTATTTAATTGTTTGTCGCGTCTTTACACGCCGAATTCGGGCGATGTGTTGTTTAAGGGCAGCTCCATTTTAGGATTGCGGGCCGATAAAATTGCTTCTTTGGGCATAGGACGTACTTTTCAAAATTTAGCACTTTTCTCTACGCTAAGTGTGTTGGATAACGTTTTAATTGGCGGTCATAGCCGGACCACGAGTGATACAATTTCTAATGCTTTCCGCTTACCTTGGGTCCGCCGTGAAGAGAACGAACTCATGGCTAAATCGATGGATCTGATAGAGTTTATGGGCTTGGCCGAGGTCGTAAATACATCGGTTGGGGCTTTGCCATTCCCATATCAAAAGCGAGTGGAGATGGCGCGAGCTCTGGTCAGTGATCCTGAGCTGCTGCTTTTGGATGAGCCTGCCGGAGGTCTGAATCACGAAGAACTTGATCACTTGATGGAGCAAATTCGTGACATCCGAACCAATCGTCAAATTACGGTGTTGTTGGTAGAGCACCATATGAGTTTGGTGATGCAGGTTTCAGATAAGGTTGTTGCGATTGATTTTGGCCGAAAAATCGCCGATGGCACTCCGACAGAGGTGCAGAATGATCCAAAAGTAATCGAAGCCTATTTGGGGACCTCTGAATAATGCCGTTTTTGGAAGTAAAGGGCCTCAAAGCCTATTATCGGCAGACCCAGGCGCTTTTCGGCTTAGACTTTGAACTGGAAGAAGGGTCAATTACCACGATATTGGGGGCGAACGGTGCTGGTAAAACCACCACTCTACGCTCCATATGCCGGATGGTTCGTACCGAAGGTGAAATAAGGTTTGATGGAGATGATTTAACAAGTCTCTCAACCGAGAACGTT
>PTKD01000093.1 GCA_002938115.1 Alphaproteobacteria bacterium MarineAlpha9_Bin7
ATGGTCTAGTGCCAGTGTCTACGTAGATTACGCTCATACTCCGGAAGCATTGGAAAACGCCCTTGGCGCACTGCGTTTCCATTTTGGCGGGAGGTTGCATTTGGTTTTTGGCTGTGGCGGAGAGCGAGACGAAGGGAAACGAATGATAATGGGCCGCGTTGCAGCCCGTTTTGCAGACCACGTGATTGTAACTGATGACAATCCACGCGGTGAAGATGCGGGGAAAATTCGCGCGGACATTCTAGGAGGTTGCGCGGATGCTATCGAAATTGCTGACCGAGCCGAGGCCATCGCAGCGAGTATAGCCCAGCTTAATACTGGTGACGTGTTGTTGATAGCTGGCAAAGGTCATGAAGGCAGGCAAATTTTAATCGACCGAACGATTGAGTTCGATGATGTTGCAGTGGCGCGAGCCACCCTTGGTCCATAGGAGCTCTAGCCATGGCGCTTGCGGGAACAGAATTATGGGCGGCGGATGATGCAGCTAAGGCAACAGGTGGTCTGATAAACCAGCCTTGGACCGCCAGTGGTGTTTCTATCGATAGTCGCACGTTGGCACCTGGCGAACTATTTGTCGCGCTTGTTGGCGCCTATTTTGATGGCCATGATTATATCAACGCCGCTCTTCGGGCAGGAGCCGCCGCTGCCATGGTATCGCGTGTGCCGGATGCCGTAGAGCCACAAGCTCCGTTGCTCCGTGTGATGGACACTCAGTCAGGCTTATCGGCCCTCGGTGCCGCTGGTCGCAATCGGAGTCGTGCCCGGGTGATTGGTGTAACTGGAAGTGTCGGAAAAACCGGTACAAAAGAGATGCTACGGCTGGCACTTTCAGCTTTTGGTTCAGTGCATGCCAGCATACGGAGCTATAATAACGCTATTGGGGTACCACTGACACTCGCAAATCTGCCCGAGGATATGGATTACGCGGTAATCGAGATTGGTATGAATCACGCCGGTGAGATTGCGGCACTCAGCAAACTTGCTCGTCCACATGTCGGCGTTATAACTAATGTCGCTGCGGTGCATCTAGGTAACTTTAACAACATCGACGAGATAGCTACGGCTAAGTCTGAGATTTTTGATGGTATCGAGTCTGATGGCATCGCGGTGCTTAACCGAGACAGTCCTTTCTTCGAACGGTTACGCTCGGCGGCAGAAGGTGCCGTTGAACAAGTAATTGATTTTGGACGCGCCGAAGGCGCTACTATTCAGCTGATGGAGTATGATTCAGCGTCTGGCTCGAATTCTCTCATGGTTAACATTGCTGGTCGGACTCTGGCGTACCAGTTGGGCGCGGACGGTTTGCACTGGGCTTGCAACAGTCTAGCTGTGCTCGGCGTTTTACATGGCCTCGGCGAAAGCGCTCAGGACGGTGTCGGCTCTTTAACCGATTTTCAGGCCATGCAAGGGCGTGGTGCTCGATATTTAATAAACCTGGGTGATGGTGAAATCGAATTAATTGATGATAGTTATAACGCAAATCCGGTTTCTATGTGCGCGGCGCTTAACTTGCTGGGCTCTGCTCGCCCGAAGCATTCTGGTCGGAAGATTGCGATCTTAGGGGACATGTTGGAGCTTGGGTCGGATGAGGGCATCCTGCATGCGGGGCTAGCTGAGAATGTAACAGCTGCTGATGTTGATTTAGTCTTCACTGTTGGGAGCCGCATGCTGCATTTGCGCGAAGCATTGTCTCCTAACCGGCTTGGCGCACATGCGGGATATGCATCCCAGATAGTGGCGCCCGTTGTATTTGCGTTGGGTCGCGGGGACGTAGTGTTGGTCAAGGGTTCGCAGGGCAGCAATATGGCTGGGGTGGTAGAGGCCTTGCGGCAGGCGTCCGACAGTCCGGACACGGTTGTTGCTAGTAGCCACTGACGGGACACTTCATGCTTTACAACCTGCTCGCCCCACTCGCTGACGGCCACGCAATTTTTAATCTGTTCAGATATCTAACTTTCAGAACAGGCGGTGCAATAATCACTGCCCTAATAGTTAGTTTCCTCTTCGGTCCCATGATTATTAACTTGTTAAGGTTGCGACAGGGGAGCGGGCAACCCATTCGCCAGGACGGGCCCAAAAACCATTTATTGGCAAAGGTGGGGACCCCGACTATGGGAGGGGTTCTGATACTTCTCGCATTTTCAATGGCTACTCTACTGTGGGCAGATTTAGGAAATCAATTCGTGTGGGTAGTGTTGTTGGTTACTCTTGGGTTTGGCCTGGTTGGATTCGCCGACGATTACCTTAAAGTTACCCGTCAACACCACGCCGGTTTGCCTGGGAAAATGAAGTTGATTATAGAAGTGATAATTGCAGGTGTAGCGATTGTATGGATCGGGCAATTACTTCCTGGTGAACTAAAAGGTAATTTGGCTATTCCGTTCTTTAAGGACGCATTAATTGACCTTGGTTGGTTTTTTCTACCGTTCTCGGTACTGGTGATTGTAGGTGCATCTAACGCAGTCAATCTCACCGATGGTCTCGATGGTCTTGCTATTGTTCCGATAATGATAGCCGCAGCATGCTTTGGGTTTGTTTGTTATCTGGTCGGGAATGCCGTATTTGCAAATTACCTGCAACTGCATTTAGTCCCGGGCTCCGGCGAACTGGCTGTCGTTTGCGGCGCCTTGGTGGGTGCTAGCCTAGGCTTTCTCTGGTTTAATGCCCCTCCAGCAATGGTTTTTATGGGAGATACGGGAAGCTTATCAGCTGGAGGTTCTTTGGGCGCCATTAGCGTCATCACCAAGCACGAGCTAGTTTTGGCAATTGTCGGAGGACTTTTTGTTTTGGAGGCGGTGTCAGTAATAGTCCAAGTCATTTCTTTCAAAGTAACTGGTCAGCGGGTTTTTCGTATGGCACCTTTGCACCATCACTACGAGCAAAAAGGCTGGCAAGAATCCACCATTGTAATCCGATTCTGGATCATCGCTTTGATCCTTGCGCTCGCCGGTTTAGCAACTCTGAAGCTGCGTTAAATTCATGATACCTGTGACGAGCTTTGCAAGCGAAAAAATTGCGGTGTTCGGTCTTGGTCGTTCCGGACTCTCCGCTGCGTTAGCGCTTAAAGCAGGCGGGGCGAATGTCGTCGCCTGGGATGACGTCGTAGCACAGCGCGAAGCTGCGGCGGCCCGGGGTATCCGTCTAGCAAATTTTACTTCTGCTGGATTTTCCCACGTTCGTTATCTCGTATTGAGCCCTGGTATTCCTTTGACACATCCTGCGCCGCATCCTGTAGTAAGTATGGCGCACTCGTCTGGAGTGAAAATATTGGGAGATGTGGAGCTTTTGGCGCGATCCATGGCTGCAGCTCGATTTGTGGGAATCACCGGGACTAACGGAAAATCGACAGTCACTTCGTTGCTGGGCTGCTTGATGTGCAATGCAGGTGAGAAAATCCAAATAGGTGCTAACCTGGGCCAACCTGCGTTGAGTTTGGAGCCATTGGATGGATCTGGAACTTATGTGCTTGAACTTTCCTCTTACCAGCTCGACTTAATTGAAACCGCTGTTTTCAACGTGGCGGTCTGGCTAAATTTAAGCGCGGATCATCTTGATCGTCATGGTGGAATAAAAGGGTATATTGATGCAAAGAAAAATATCTTCAAGCGTCAGAATGAAACTTGTGTGGCGATAGTTGGTATCGATGATCCGGTGTCACTGGAGCTTGCAAATCAGCTCACCGCGCTGGGTGTTCGAAGGGTTGTACCCATATCAGGAAGGAGATCAGTAGCAGGTGGCGTATATGTCATAGAAGGGCAACTTTTTGACAATATTGAAGGTAAACATGTGGCTGCTGCAGATCTTCGCACTATTCAAGCGCTTCCGGGACAGCACAATTGGCAAAATGCTGCTGCCGCCTTCGCGGCAGCACGGGCGTGCGGTCTTTCCACTAAATCCGCTGTGTCTGGTCTGGGAAATTATTCTGGTTTACCGCACCGACAAGAAGAAGTGGCCGTTATCGAAGGTATTCGATACATCAATGACAGCAAGGCAACAAATATTGCGGCTACGACGCATGCACTGGCTTGTCATTCATCGATCTACTGGATTGCAGGTGGGCGCGCGAAAGATTTGTCCCTAGACTCGCTCAGCGAGGTCCTCCCTCGCGTTGCCCATGTCTTTTTGATTGGCGAAGCAGCTAAGCATTTCGCCGAAAGATTGCAGGGCCTTGTCGCTCTGACCATCAGTGGCACCCTGGACATTGCTGTCGCACAAGCTCGCGATGCCGCATTAGATTGTGGCGATGAAACGGCAGTGGTGCTGCTTTCGCCGGCCTGTGCGTCATTTGATCAGTTCAAAAATTTTGAGGAGCGAGGAGATACATTTCGTTCTCTAGTGCAGGGTTTCGAAACAATGCAGACAGGGCCCTTTGCTGCGAAGAACACAACGCAGCACGCGGGGTCTTCCGAATGATTTCGGTGTCGCGCACAGACAATAGTGTGCTTGGTCGTTGGTGGTGGACCGTGGATCGCTGGTCGATGGCTGCACTAATGTTGTTGAGTGCGGTCGGAGCAATTTTAGTAATGGCGGCGAGTCCCTCGGTTGCAGAGCGGATGCAATTTGATAGTTTTCATTTTGTCCATAGGCATCTAGCTACTTTGGGGCCTGCGTTGATCCTTATGTTTGGGGTTTCCCTGTTGTCGCCGGTTGGGGTTCGGCGTCTCGCACTTTTATTGTTTATTTTTGGATTGTTACTCATGGTTTTGGTTTCGGTGTTTGGCACCGATATAAATGGTGCACGGCGCTGGATATCATTGGCAGGGTTATCGATGCAGCCGTCCGAGTTGGTAAAGCCTAGTTTTGCAGTTGTTACCGCCTGGCTTTTAGCGTGCCCCAAAAAACAGGGATGGCCCAATGGCGGCGTCTTGTCGATTGCCCTCTTAATAATTGTTTTGGCGCTGTTGGTGGCTCAGCCTGATTTCGGGATGGCGCTGGTGGTGGGTGCGGTCTGGTTCAGTCAACATTTTATCGCTGGTATGCCGCCATACGCTTTAGTCATTGCGGCGGTCGCTGGTGTGGTTGGTCTGGTGACAGGGTATTTTTCTTTATCACACGTACAAAACCGAATTGATCGATTTATACATCCCGATACGGGGGATCGTTATCAAGTTGATACCGCGCTAAATGCGTTTGCCAATGGAGGGCTGTTGGGACGTGGCCCGGGTGAGGGGGTGGTGAAAGACACTCTCCCTGACGCGCACGCCGATTTTATTTTTGCTGTAGCTGGCGAAGAGTTCGGCCTGCTTTGTTGTTTGGCAATTGTTGGCTTGTTTGGCTTCGTCGTGTTGAGAGGAATAACTCGTTTGCTAGAGAATGAAGACTTCTTTGTGCTCGTGTCGGGCGCTGGTCTGGTCATTTTGTTTGGTGTCCAGGCATTTGTTAACTTGGCTGTGGCATTAGATCTGATCCCAACGAAGGGGATGACGTTGCCTTTCGTGTCTTACGGTGGCTCATCCATGATCGCTCTTGCACTCGGCATGGGGATGTTGCTGTCGTTGACCCGTCGGCATCGCCAAAAATGGCAGGAACCCTGAGCGTGCGCCGTATGGAAGCACATAGTGCAGGCAATGTTTTAATTGCTGCCGGTGGCACTGGTGGACATATTTTCCCTGCACAGACGCTAGCGCATTGTTTGCTTGGGCAGGGTTTCCAGCCAACGCTCGTGACTGACCGGAGAGGGATTGAGCTTGGTTGTGGTCGTACTGGTTTGCCGTGCCACACGTTGTATTCTAGCTCCTTTTCGAATCCAGGTCTGATGAATGTAGCACTCGCCGGAATGAGGTTAAGTGTCGGGGTCGTGCAGGCATGGTTTTTGATTCGTCGGCTTGGGCCAGTGGCTGTAGTGGGGTTCGGTGGGCACGCGTCGTTACCGCTGATGCTAGTGGCGGTGTGGATGAAATTGCCAACAGTCATTCATGAAGCCAACGCTGTGTTGGGGCGAGCAAATCGGCTATTGGCTCCGAAGGTATCGGCTATCGCCACCTCTTTCGATAACACCAGAGGGTTGGCGGGAGTTCACCGAGTCAAAGTAGTGCGAACAGGCGTGCCCGTGCGTACTGACATAGTATCTATACGAGGGTTGGTCACCCGTCCACTTAGGCTCGATTCAAAGATTCAATTGTTGGTAATTGGAGGCAGTCAGGGTTCACGTGTGCTGAGTGAAGTCGTGCCGGCGGCACTTGCTCAGATGCCCTCGTACTTGAAGACACGCCTAGTGGTGGTCCACCAATGCAGGGAAATAGACCGAGACAAGGTTGCAACTGCTTTTGAGATTGGCGGTATCAATGCGTCAGTAAGTCCATTCATTAAGGATATGGCAGCGGCGCTTGGAGCCGCACACTTGGTGATCAGTCGTTCTGGCGCTTCCATTGTGGCCGAGCTGGCAGCGGCTGGTAGACCCGCCTTGCTGATACCGTTCCCGCATGCGACCGATGATCATCAAACCGCAAATGCTCGCGTGTTGGTGGATGCTGGTGGCGCATGGATGATGCACGAAAGCGACTTTAAGGTTCCAAAGCTTAAAACTTGGCTCGTTGACCTTTTAAGAGACCCGCAAGTGTTGCTTGCTGCCGGCCATAAAGCGCGAGCAATAGGAGAGCCTGATGCCGCGTCCAACCTTGCTGAGGTCACCAGTCGACTGGTCTCGAAACATGGCATTGGGCAGGCCTTCGGATGAAATCTATACCACTTGACCTTGGGGTTATTCACTTTGTTGGTATCGGCGGGATTGGCATGAGCGGGATCGCAGAAGTAATGCACAACCAGGGATACCAGATTCAGGGTAGTGACATTGCTGACAACGCAAATGTGAAGCGCCTTCGTTCGCTCGGCATCACTATCGGCATAGGCCATAGCGTTGATAGTATTTCCGGCGCCTCAGTAGTAGTCAAATCTTCTGCCGTCAACGAACAGAATCCTGAAATTATAGCTGCGCGAGCGGCAAAACTGCCCGTGGTTCCGAGAGCTGAAATGTTGGCTGAGTTGATGCGTCTTAAATGGTCAATTGCTGTCGGCGGCACACACGGCAAAACCACCACAACATCTATGATTGCGGCGCTTTTGGATACAGCCGGTATGGATCCTACTGTAATCAACGGAGGAATCATCAACGCATATGGCACTAATGCGCGACTTGGTGACGGAGATTGGATGCTGGTGGAAGCCGACGAATCCGATGGGAGCTTTGTGCGGTTGCCGGCAATGATTTCAGTCGTGACTAACATTGATGCCGAGCATCTTGATTACTACGGTGATTTTGACGCACTGCGACTTGCATTCCAAACATTTGTCGAAAATATTCCCTTTTATGGCCTGGCTGTCTTGTGTGCTGATCACGAAGAAGTACGATCAATGATTGGCCGAATTACTGACCGACGATTAGTGACATACGGTCTAAGCTCTTTTGCTGACGTGCAGGGTCGTGATTTCTCCCCAACTTCAAGAGGGGCGCAATTTAATGTGCAACTGGGCGGTCGGTCAGGTGGTGCCGGACGGATGATTAACGGCATAGAACTTGGTATGCCGGGTGCACACAACGTTCGGAATGCCCTGGCTGCGGTTGCGGTTGCTGTTGAGCTGGGAATCCAAGACAATGTTATCAGGA
>PTKD01000094.1 GCA_002938115.1 Alphaproteobacteria bacterium MarineAlpha9_Bin7
CGTCCACCGCCTTTGAGATCGGCCACTCACCATTTTTCGCATGTGATATTGCACGTCTCATGTTTGTTTTCCTAAAACAGGAAATAGCGTTGCGCCATGGACAAAACCTCCGCTGGTTCGCAAGTCAGCAAAACACCGTCAGCTTTAACTTCATAAGTTTCGGGATCAACCTCCATCCGAGGTGTTGCGTCATTGTGGATCATCGAGGATTTATTGATTTGACTTCGTGTTCTAGCGACAGGAATTAAACGTCGAGAAAGCCCATATTTTGAGCCAACGTCGTCGTCTAAACTGACTTGGCTTACAAAACTTACCGCGCTTTCAATTGATGATCTGCCAAAAGAGCCGAACATGGCGCGATAATGCTCTGGCTGTGGAGTGGGAATTGAGGCGTTTGGATCGCCCATTACCGCTGCGGCGATCGTTCCGCATTTCAATACCATGTCCGGTTTGACACCAAAAAACTCAGGCGACCAAATAACCAGGTCCGCTAGTTTTCCTATTTCCACCGATCCCACGTGCTCTGCAATTCCATGTGCGATAGCAGGGTTGATTGTATATTTTGCGATATAACGTTTGGCTCGCACATTGTCACTGCCGTTGGAATCATCCGGAAGTGGTCCGAATTGGCGCTTCATCTTATCAGCGGTCTGCCATGTTCGGATTATCACTTCGCCAACTCGCCCCATGGCTTGGCTGTCCGATGCTATCATCGAAAACGCTCCGAGGTCATGAAGAATATCTTCAGCTGCTATTGTTTCGCGACGGATTCTGCTCTCTGCAAACGCAACGTCTTCTGGGATATCCTTGTCTAGATGATGGCACACCATTAGCATGTCGAGATGTTCATCAAGCGTGTTGACTGTGTATGGACGCGTGGGATTTGTGGAAGATGGCAACACGTTTTTTTCACCACATAATTTGATAATATCGGGGGCGTGTCCGCCTCCCGCTCCTTCTGTATGAAACGCGTGAATAGTGCGGCCTTTAAAGGCCGCGATGGTGTTTTCGACAAACCCAGATTCGTTTAATGTGTCCGTATGGATAAGTACCTGGACGTCCGTGTCGTCGGCTACAGAAAGGCAGTTGTCGATAGCGGCTGGCGTTGTGCCCCAGTCCTCATGTAGTTTTAGACCGCAGGCGCCTCCGCGTACTTGTTCGACAAGGGCGTGTGGCAGGCTAGCATTCCCTTTGCCAAAGAACCCGAGATTCATGGCAAAGCCCTCGGCTGCCTGAAGCATTCGCGAAATGTGCCATGGACCAGGCGTGCAGGTCGTAGCGTTTGTCCCTGTTGCTGGGCCAGTGCCGCCTCCCATCATAGTTGTCACTCCGCTGCATAAAGCTTCCTCGATCTGTTGGGGGCAGATAAAATGAATATGTGGGTCGATACCGCCTGCAGTTATGATTTTTCCTTCGCCGGCGATCGCCTCTGTGCCAGGACCTATGACAATGTCAACGTTTGATTGAATATCCGGATTTCCAGCTTTCCCAATCGCCATGACACGTCCATCTTTAATCCCAATGTCAGCTTTTATTACACCCCAATGGTCGAGAATTACTGCGTTGGTGATCACGGTGTCTACTGCCCCGTCTGCGCGTGTCACTTGTGACTGCCCCATGCCGTCACGGATAACCTTTCCCCCGCCAAATTTAACTTCTTCCCCATAAGTTGTATGGTCGTGTTCGACCTTGATAAATAACTCTGTGTCGGCAAGACGAACTTTGTCACCTGTAGTAGGGCCAAACATGTCAGCATAGGCGCGCCGTGGAATGTTCATACTCATAGTCTAACGAACCTCATCCAAGTTACCCATGATGGCCTGATTAAAACCATAGACTGTCCGTTTACCTTTGAAGGGTACCAGTGTCACGTCACGAGATTGCCCGGGTTCGAAGCGCACTGCCGTTCCCGCCGGAATATCCAAACGAAAGCCACGTGCTCTCTCGCGATCAAAATCTAGCTCCTTGTTGGTTTCGTAGAAATGATAATGACTACCAACCTGTACTGGTCGATCACCTTTGTTCGCCACCTTAAGAATGATGGAATTTGCGCCAGCGTTTATAGTGATGTCTTGGTCCAATACCGTGATTTCACCTGGTTTTATGGTCGACACCGTATCTCGGATAGGACCGTGTACTGTGACAAGTTTCGTGCCGTCAGGGAAGGTTGCCTCAACCTGCACTTCTCGTATCATTTCCGGTATCCCATCCATCACTTGCGAGGCTGTCAATAAGTGGGCGCCATCGGTCATCAGTTGCGCCACCGGTACGCCATCCCGCGCGCCTTCTATTACAAAATCTGTAATTAGGGATATTGTTTCGGGGTAGTTCAGTTTTACACCGCGTTCGAGCCGCCGCCGCGCTACCATCGCTGCAACAGAAATCATAAGCTTATCTTTTTCTCGAGGCGTAAGGTTCATCTGTCCCTCTTCCTTTTCACATGTTCCACAGCGACGGCAATGCCGCTTTTTGATCGCCAACTATTGACCGGAATTCCGCCCAAAACGCACCGAAGTGTTTACGTAGCTGTGCCGGGTCTTGGCCCAACCAGCGGACCAGTAAAAGTCTTTTCCAGGCGGTCGCGCCAAAGAATATTTCGTTCGGACCGGTTTCTTGTTCCGATAATATTTGGCGTGCGACATCTATACGATCGAATGCGTCGTCAGCGGCATACAAAAAGATACCGATGGATTTCGCGTTATTCAGTCGTGCAGATGTTTCAAACACCGGTTTCATGTTGTCACCGATGTGTAAAAAATCTGCCCATTGAATTTTTCCATCGCGGTAAATGCGCCATTCATCCCGCAGCAGACCGTGTAAAAATGTCTCCATCATGGCAACACGACCAAAGGTTATTATTTCCCCAGCCAAAAACTGTGCTCCTGGAGAGACATTGAATTGGTTAACACGGTGCAAACGACAACCATTGAATAGTATCGTTCCTTGGGGAAGTAACTCAAACCAACCACCTGGTGCGACCGTGACCGTTTGTGTGAGTTTTGCAACTGCTCCGCATGAGCGGTAAATTTTTTCGGCAGCTTGGCCGGTTACCATCGCAACGGCATCTTTGCCACATTCTAAGTTGACGTCGTGTTGGTCACCACCAACTATACCACCCGCCATATTAATCCAGACAGCCAATTTTTCGGTAGTGGGGTCCGTGGGAAAGAGTACTCGCAGGGGTTGATTTTGGTACAGGTACGCCAATCCGGTTCTGTGTTTTTGGTTGCAGAATCGAATATCGAGTCGTCCGAGAACGCGACCTTTTTCCTGTCCACTACCCGCCGTATTCTCAGACTGTGAGGCGACGTCGAACATCAGACTCAACCATATCTTCCTTATCTCCTGCTAACACCACTGAACCGCGATCCATGACAGTGTAACTGTCAGCTAGACCCCGCGCGAAATCGAAATATTGCTCAACCAACAAGATGGCCATTTCTCCTTTGCCGCGGAGATGGCGAATCACGCGCTCGATCTCCTTTATGATTGAAGGCTGAATGCCTTCGGTCGGTTCATCCAGCAATATCAGCCTAGGTCTGGTCACCAGAGCTCTAGCGATCGCCAATTGCTGCTGCTGTCCACCTGACAGATCTCCCCCCCGTCGAGCAAGCATATCTTGAAGAATGGGAAACAGCTCAAACACGTCGTCCGGGATAGTTCGTAGCGGTTTGGGCAGTGCGGCAAAGCCAGTGCGCAAATTCTCTTCGACAGTAAGCAAAGGGAAAATTTCGCGCCCTTGTGGCACGTAGGCGATGTTGCGTCGAGCGCGATCATGAGATGAGAGCCTAGTGATATCTTCGCCGTGCCATTTGATTTGTCCAGTGGCAATAGGTTGCAATCCAATGATGGCTCGTAGCAGGCTTGTCTTACCGACTCCATTGCGACCCAGTACACATGTTACTGCGCCGGGTTTGGCCACCACGGTAACGTTGCGCAATGCGTGGCTCGCACCGTAGTAGAGGTTGATTTTATTCACCTCAAGCATCACTAACGGCCTAGATATACTTCAATTACACGCTCATTTTTTTGCACAAAATCCAAAGATCCTTCAGCTAGCACCGAGCCTTCATGTAGAACAGTTACCTTGGTATTGAGAGCCCTGACGAATTCCATATCGTGCTCTACAACCAAAACGGATCGCTTAGATGAAATCCTTCTAAGAATCTCGACAGTTTGCTCTGTTTCTAGATCCGTCATGCCGGCCACCGGTTCATCAACCATTAACAGTTCTGGATCCTGTGCAAGTAGCATTCCAATTTCCAGCCACTGTTTTTGGCCATGCGATAGACTTCCTGCTTGGACGCTGCGCTGATCCGGCAATGCGATCACCTCAAGTACTTCTTCGATTCGTTTCTGGTGCTTAGGTAAGCCCCGACGAAATAAAGTAGGAAATACTCTCCGATCTGTCTTGAGTGCTAGATCAAGATTTTCGTACACGGTTTGCTGTTCAAATACCGTCGGCTTCTGAAATTTTCGACCTATGCCCGACTCAGCGATTGCTGCCTCATCAAGTTTTGTTAGGTCGATCTTGCCCTTAAAGATCGCGCGACCCTGATCAGGTCGAGTGCGGCCGCTAACCACGTCCATCATTGTCGTTTTTCCAGCGCCGTTGGGACCAATTACGGCTCGCATTTCCCCTTTTTCTACCACAAGACTTAGCTCACTCAGTGCTTTGAAACCGTCAAAGGTCACGCTGACGCCGTCGATGTATAAGATCGAGCCATGAGTATCGCTCTTTTTTTCCTGGCGGCTCGGTGATGCCGAGTTGGACTTGTTGGGTGGTGCGGAGTTCATGGGACTGTAGTTTCCGACTTTTTGAATGGTAATTTCAAAAAAACCCAATCTCGTACGGTACCGACTATTCCCTTCGGAAAAAATAGTGTTACAAAGATAAAACTTGCACCGAGCACGTACAGCCAAGCATCGGGTAGGGCACCGGTAAAGTAAGTTTTTGCATAATTGACCAAGATAGCTCCCAGTGCCGCACCGTACAAAGTCCCGCGTCCCCCCACAGCAACCCAAATTACAATTTCAATTGACCCAGGTGGTGCAAACTCGCTTGGGTTGATAATACCGACCTGGGGCACGTAGAGTGCGCCAGCAACCCCCGCTAACATAGCGGATAAGGTAAAGACAAACAGTTTGTATCTTGCGACGCGATAACCCAGGAAACGAACGCGACTCTCCTCGTCTCGAATAGCGACTAGTACTTGGCCTAGTTTTGATTTCACTACGAAACGACACAACATGTAACCGGCACCAAGGGCAAATGTGGATGCAATAAACAAACCACTACGAGTAGAATCCGCGTGTAAGTCAAATCCGAGTAGGTCTTTGAAATCTGTTAGTCCGTTGTTGCCGCCGAACCCCATGTCGTTGCGGAAAAAGGCGAGCATCAATGCAAATGTCATTGCCTGGGTAATTATCGCGAAATAAACGCCAGTTACTCTAGAGCGAAATGCAAACCAACCAAATGCCAATGCCAAACTTCCAGGCACTAAGATAACCATTGCAGCGGCGAAAACAAAACTGTCGAAGCCCAGCCAATACCAAGGCAATTTATCCCAGTTAAGGAATACCATGAAATCGGGTAACACCGGATTGCCGTACACTCCGCGGTCGCCGATTTGCCTCATCAAGTGCATTCCCATGGCGTACCCACCAAGTGCAAAAAATGCGCCGTGACCAAGACTTAAAATCCCACAAAATCCCCAGATTAAATCTACGCTCATGGCGAGTAACGCGAAGCATACGTATTTGCCTAGCAAACTTACCATGTACGTGGGCACGTGAAACAACGAGTCTGCCGGAGCTAACAAATTGCCAAGTGGTACCAGGACTGCGCTTGCCGCCAATATTCCCAATAAAATCCAACTAGATGGATCAATTTTTATTGTGTTTCTAGGAGCATCAGCCAGCATGGTTTAGTACTCTGCTGCCCGGCCTTTAATCGCAAATAAACCGCGCGGCCTTTTCTGAATAAATAAAATAATAAAAACCAGTACCAATATTTTACCAAGCACCGCCCCTGCATATGGCTCTAATATTTTATTGACTACACCAAGACTCATTGCACCGACTAACGTGCCCCACAAATTTCCGACCCCGCCGAACACCACTACCATAAAGGAGTCTATGATGTAGGCTTGCCCCAGGTTTGGGCTAACATTGTCAATTTGACTAAGAGCAACGCCAGCCATTCCCGCAATTCCGCAACCCAGGCCAAACGTTAGCGCGTCTATCCGTCCCGTCTTGATGCCCATTGCACCGGCCATACTGCGATTTTGGGTCACGGCTCGCATGCGTAGGCCAAAAGTCGTGTGGCGAAGCGCCAACAACAAAGTCGCCAGGACAATGATGCTGAACAGTATTATGTATATGCGGTTGTAGGGAAGCACGATTCCCCCGCTAAAATCGATTGCGCCCATCATCCAGCTCGGGGCGCCAACCTCACGATTTGTTGGCCCAAAGATGGTACGAACGAGCTGTTGTAGAATTAGACTTAGGCCCCAGGTAGCCAGCAGTGTTTCAAGCGGCCGACCGTAGAGAAAGCGAATAATGCTCCTTTCAATGCAAATGCCAGCGAGTCCCGACACTAGAAAGGCCATTGGGATGGCTATCAGTAGTGAGAAGTCAAATCCCCCAGGCAAATAGTTACGAAATAATTCTTGAACGATGAACGTGGTGTATGCCCCCAGCATCACCATCTCGCCGTGTGCCATGTTGATTACGCCCATTACTCCGAAGGTGATCGCAAGACCAATGGCCGCAAGCAAAAGGACCGATCCTAGACTTATTCCGTGAAAGAGAATTTCAATTATTCCGTACAGCCGCAGTTTGCTCTCGATACTTTCAAGTGCGATTTTAGCGGCAGCGCGAACGTCGTCGTCTTGATCATGGAATTCCCCCGAATCATCTTGCGAGACGATCGCTGATAACAAAGACCGCACTTCAGGTTCAACAAACGATTTAAGGAAAGTGATTGCCGCCATTCGTGTCTCAACGGGATTTTCTGGACCAAGGTCTGTAGCAGCGAGTGCTTTGGCCATCGCTGAGTGGACTTTAGCGTTTGCTTCCTGTTCTAAAGCCGTTCTTAGGATTGATGCATTTTTAATACTGGGCTTTTGGAAAAGCGTCCGAGCAGCTTTCAGTCGTTTAGCAGGGTCTGGGCTCAAAAGAGTCAACCGACCAAGCTCGCTGCGAATTATTTTACGCAATCGGTTATTAACACGGATTTTTTTGATTTCGCGCTTGGAAACTTCGCCAATTTCAGTCAACTCAAGAGGATCAAACAACAAATAAATTTTGTCGCGTTTGTCGGCAACCACAACCTTACCGTCGTCTTTTCGTGTATAAAGACGTCCTTCAAGAAGCATTTCGAGGAGCGTTTCTGCCTCGTCTTTTCCACTTTGCGCGAGCGCCTCGACGGCGGCAGCTTTCTCATCAAAGCCTTTTACCGTTAAAGCGTTTATTAAGCGTGTTAGGTCCGAAGCATCCTGGCCTAGGCCGCTTACTGGACTTGTCACTATCAATAGTACAGAAAAAATAACGCCGACTATGGCGGTTTTGTGCCCTGACGACATAGCTT
>PTKD01000095.1 GCA_002938115.1 Alphaproteobacteria bacterium MarineAlpha9_Bin7
AAAAAGGTAGTAAAACCAATGAGTTAAGACTTTAGATAGGTTTTCTAGACCGCCCCGTTCGACCACTCCGGCACCCCTCCACGTTTGTGCGTCGTTCGGCGGGCGGACATTAGTGGAAGGTTCCTTTCCCAGCAAGTTCTTGGCGTTGCCCTCTGTTGTTAACGCAGGTCGTTGACAGTTGGCGATGCTGAGCTATATTGCCGCCGCTCCTAGATATTATGATTTACGCCAGATTTACCTTGGCTTGGGACACTCATGTACGCAGTTATCAAAACAGGCGGCAAGCAATATAAAGTTGCTAAGGGGGATGTGCTCAGGGTTGAGAAACTCAACGCTGCTGCTGGCGAAATGATTTCCTTCGATCAAATATTGATGTTAGGCGATGATCAGGGCACGACTGTAGGTACCCCGCGTATTGCTGGAGCCGAGGTCAAGGCAACGGTGCTTGAGCAGGCACGTGATGATAAAGTTATTGTGTTTAAGAAGCGACGGCGCAAAAATTCCCGGCGTAAGAATGGGCACCGACAAGCGCTAACGATTCTCCGTGTGACTGAGGTTCTAAGTAAGCCGGTAAAAGCCAGGCCTAAGGCTAAAGCCAAAGTTGCAGGAAAAACGGCTGCGAAGAAGGCCGTAAGTCGGAAAAAGCCAAGCGCTGTTGATTCTGCGAACGTGGCATCTGAGGATTAAGCTATGGCGCATAAAAAAGCAGGTGGTAGCTCTCGAAATGGTCGCGACTCGGCGGGTCGACGGTTAGGTGTCAAGAAATACGGTGGAGAGATCGTTGTGCCTGGGAACATAATTGTCCGTCAACGGGGCACAAAATTCCACCCGGGTGATAATGTGGGTATGGGGAAAGATCACACACTGTTTTCCTTGATACAAGGTTATGTTGAGTTCAAAGCTGGCAAAAGTGGCCGGACTTTCGTTTCTGTTCAAGCTAACGGCTAGGCTATCAGGATAGTGTAACCGCAAGCACCGGGGATGGAGCACGGCTGTTCCCCCTTTTGATGGCGCCCGGCTGGACGGGGCCAAACGATGAAATTTCTAGATCAAGCTAAAATTTTTGTTAAAGCTGGTGACGGTGGCAATGGTTGTGTCGCGTTTCGCCGGGAGAAATATATAGAATTCGGTGGACCGGCTGGCGGAGGTGGTGGCCGAGGTGGAGATGTTTTGGTTGTAGCGGTTGAGGGACTCAATACCCTTATAGATTTCCGTTTCCAACAGCATCGGAAAGCAAAACGGGGTCAAGATGGCAGTGGTAAGGACCGGACCGGTGCTGGAGGCTCCGATTTAGTCCTTGAAATTCCCGTGGGGACTCAGATTTTTGCGGAGGATGGGGAAACATTAATAGCTGACCTTGAAAAGGTAGGTGACCACACCCTGATTGCACGTGGCGGGCATGGAGGTCGTGGCAATACGGCTTTTAAATCATCCAAGAACCGGGCGCCGCGAGAGTCAGAGTCGGGCACACCTGGTGAGGAACACTGGTTGTGGTTGAAATTGAAGCTCATAGCCGATGCCGGTCTTGTGGGTTTACCCAATGCTGGGAAGTCGACTTTGCTTGGGGCGGCTACCAGAGCTAAGCCAAAGATAGCAGACTACCCATTTACTACGCTTTATCCAGCGCTTGGTGTGGTGGCGGTAGATGGCGTTGAATTTGTCCTTGCTGACGTTCCTGGCCTCATTGAGGGTGCGCATGAGGGGCGCGGCTTGGGGGATAGGTTTCTTGGTCATGTGGAGCGTTGTAGGGTGTTGATCCATGTTGTTGATGGTCTCCAGGAAGACCCCCTTCGTGCATACGTGATGGTACGGGACGAACTGTTGGCGTACAGTCCAGCACTTAGCCAGAAACTTGAGATAGTTGCGTTAAATAAATGTGATGCCTTGGGATCCGATTTGGTCGCTGACAAATGCCGTAGCTTGAGCTCCTTTATTTCGTCCCCCGTTCGAGTTATCTCTGCGGCTACTGGCTTCGGGATTAACGATTTATTGCGGGACGTACATAGAGAAGTTGATTCGGCCCGGAGTTCACAGCAACTCTTGGCTAAAGGATCATGGCATCCATGACCAAACAAATGAATGTGAAAGAATTCCGCCGGGTTGTAATCAAGGTAGGTTCTAGCCTCTTAGCTGACGGCAGCAAGGGAGAGATTAGGCGCGAATGGTTGAGCAGTTTAGCTAAAGATATCGCCGACTTTCGTGCTGGTGGGCGCGAAGTGATCCTAGTTTCATCTGGGGCCATCGCTGTTGGGCGGGGGCATTTGGGAATGCGACGTCGCATTCTGAAGCTAGAGGAAAAGCAGGCGGCTGCGGCCGTGGGGCAGATTCGTCTAGCATATGCGTATCAGGAGTTGCTGCGGCCATATCAACTAACGGTGGCGCAGTTATTGTTGACCATAGGTGATACAGAACAACGCCGTCGCTATCTTAATGCTCGCAACACCATGGAGACTCTTCTTCGTTTTGGTGCTGTGCCGCTTGTTAATGAAAACGATACGGTGGCAACAGAAGAAATTCGGTTTGGCGATAACGACCGTCTCGCAGCTCGGGTGGCTGAAATGGCCAGCGCCGACCTACTAGTGCTACTCAGTGATATCGATGGCCTCTATACTGCTGATCCCCATCTAAATCCATCGGCCGAACGCATCGAAATGGTGCATGAGATCACCCGAGAGATCGAGGGAATGGCAGGCGCTAGCAAATCTGACGTCGGTTCTGGTGGTATGGCTACTAAGGTTCAAGCAGCTAAAATCGCGGTAAATGCCGGGTGTCATGTCGTTATTGCGGCTGGTAACACACAACACCCGCTTTCCACTCTTAGTGACGGTGCGTCATGCACGTGGTTCCTTGCTCCACAGTCTCCGATGACAGCCAGAAAAAGTTGGATAGCAAATAACTTGAAACCATCAGGTCGCTTGGCGGTCGATGAAGGTGCTCGGGATGCAATTTTAGCCGGGAAAAGTTTGTTGCCGCCAGGAGTGTTGGCAGTTTACGGTAATTTTGAACGTGGTGATCCAGTAATCGTAGAAGACGGTGACGGTTGTGAAATTGGACTGGGGATCAGTGCGTATTCAGCTGCCGATGCCCAACGTATTCTTGGTCATAAAAGCGGTGAAATTGCAAAGATACTTGGCTACCGTGGACGAGAGGAAATGATCCACCGCGATGATTTGGCGTTGTCGTAGGGCGGGCTGGAGATAAATGATGAATGACGTTGAAATTGCAAACGCCGAAGATTCCCGTTCTGTTATGCGTTTGCTTGGTATTAATGCACGTGATGCTGCAGCGGAGCTTGCGTGTACTTCCAATGAGAAAAAGAGTGCCGCTTTGCGTGAAGCCGCTAACGCTATTCGTGATAGTGTCGGAGAAATTCTTGCGGCGAATGAAACTGATATCACGACTGCGAAAACGGGTGACGTAACTGAGGCATTTATAGATCGTCTTTTTCTCAATAAGGAACGTGTCGAGGCAATGGCACTTGGATTCGAAGATGTCGCATCTTTGCCTGATCCGGTGGGCGAGGTCATCGGCGATTGGACACGTCCTAACGGCCTTCGTATCACGCGTGTGAGAGTGCCGTTAGGAGTAATTGGAGTTATCTACGAGTCCCGCCCTAACGTCACTGCAGATGCCGGAGGTTTGTGTATCAAGTCTGGAAATGCTGCTATACTTCGCGGTGGGTCAGAAAGTTACTGTTCATCGGAAGCAATTGCTAAATGTTTAGTTCACGGCCTTAAAAAAGCTGATTTGCCGGAATTTAGTGTGCAGCTTGTGCCGACCCGTGACCGTGCAGCCGTTGGCGAAATGTTGAAGATGACAGAGCATATTGATGTGATTATCCCGCGCGGTGGCCGCTCGTTGACCGAACGTGTAGCAGATGAGAGCCGAATTCCTGTATTTAAACACCTGGATGGTAATTGCCACGTTTATGTAGATAGGTCGGCGGACCCCAGTAAGGCGGTCGCCATAACGGTCAACGCAAAGATGAGGCGCACCGGTATATGCGGTGCCGCAGAATCTCTTTTGGTACATAAGGATGTTGCGTTGACGATTCTACCGCAGGTTATAGAGGGTTTGGTTGCAGCGGGTTGTGAAATTCGTGGCGATGCTCCAACGCAGGAGGTGGATACACGTGTTCTGCCTGCGAACGAACAGGATTGGGGGACGGAGTATCTAGGCCCAATCATTTCGGTACGAGTCGTAGAGAGTTTAGAACAAGCGATCGTTCACGTAGAGCGGTTTGGCTCTAATCACACTGATAGCATCGTAACTGAGGATGATGCGGCGGCTTCGGAATTTTTTAGGCGGGTTGATAGCGGTATTGTCCTTCACAACGCATCAACGCAGTTTGCTGACGGTGGGGAATTCGGGATGGGAGCGGAGATTGGTATTTCAACTGGTAAATTACATGCGCGCGGTCCAGTGGGGGTGGAACAGTTGACGAGCTACAAATATCTTGTCCGCGGGCAGGGACAGGTTCGACCCTGAGAGAAATCGTTCGATTGTTGGCAAGGCTTCCGCACCGTCGGGCACGAGTTGGTCTTCTTGGTGGTTCCTTTAACCCGGCTCATGACGGCCACCGTCATATCAGCCATTTAGCTATGCGTCGGCTGGGTCTTGACCGGATATGGTGGCTTGTGTCCCCGCAAAATCCTCTTAAGGCAACAACCGGAATGGCTTCCCTAGAAAGTCGCCTTTCGCGTGCTCGATCAGTCGCTGGTCGTGATCGGATTGACGTTAGTGATTTGGAACGGGAACTCGATACGGTTTATACCGTTGATACAGTCCGGCACTTGACGATGAAATTGCCGCACCTGAAATTTGTATGGGTGATGGGTGCGGACAACCTTGCTCAAGTCTCCGAATGGCAACATTGGCCATTTTTGTTCGAGAGTCTCCCCATTGCGATTTTTGATCGCTCCACCTATGCTCGTAAGGCGTTGCTGTCGCATGCTAGCAGGTTTTTTGCTCGATCGCGTCGATCAGCTCGTGCGGCGGACCGGTTGGTGTATAGCGCGCCGCCCGCTTGGGTGTTCGTGCAGGCAGGGTTGCATTCTGAGTCTGGAACCAGTCTGCGTTGCCGGGGGAAGTGGGTATGTTGATTGGGTCATGATCGTTAGTAGTAGTTCTGGTTCAGTTGGGATAAGGGAGGAAATCTATTTCTGGACTTAGCGACACTGAAATGTCGGCGCGTTTGCGCCAGATGATAGAAGTGATGCTCGAGGATGGTAAAGCCGAGAATGTGGCGGTGGTCGACCTAACGGGTAAGACTACCATTGCAGACCACATGATCATCGCCAGCGGTCGTTCTCAGCGGCACGTCGCCTCCTTAGCCGACCATGTGATTGAGCGGTTAAAAAAAGCGGGGGTGGTGGCCTTGGGAATTGAGGGGCGACGACAAGGCGACTGGGTGCTTTTGGATATAGGTGACGTTATCGTCCATCTCTTCCGTCCAGAGGTGCGAGAATTTTATAATTTGGAGAAAATGTGGGCGGTTCCGTTGCCAGAGCAAGTAACCCATTGATATGACAATCGGTTAGTCCGGTTAAAGGCCGCACGTGATCCAGCAATTGGCATGAAATCGAGACCTTATCGACCTTTGCTACTGTGTATACTGGACGGGTGGGGTTGGCGCGAGGCGACTGACTCTAATGCGATTGCCCATGCCAATACTCCGAATTGGGACAACTTTCTAGCAAATTACCCTCATAGCCTTCTATATGCCTCGGCTAATCATGTTGGTCTGCCAATTGGTCAAATGGGGAACTCGGAGGTTGGCCACATGAACATCGGTGCTGGCCGTATAGTTCCTCAAGAATTGCCCAGAATTGACGAGGCCGTGGCAGCAGGTAAGTTGGCTAATGTGCCACCTCTTTCGCGTTTGATCTCTACGCTTTCCAAAAGTGGCGGCGTCTGCCATATGGTGGGATTGATTTCCCCCGGCGGGGTTCATTCTCATCAAAGCCACATTGTTGCGATCGCCCAGTCGCTGGCGGCAGCGTCCGTGAAAGTTCATGTGCATCTTTTGCTGGACGGCCGTGATACGCCACCGCGGAGTGGGCTAGAATATGTCCGTAAGTTTGAAGCAGCGGTCGAGAAATTTAGCAGTGTTAGAGTTGTCACAGTGGGCGGACGTTATTTTGGTATGGATCGGGATCAACATTGGGACAGAGTGGAACGAGCCTACCGGACGTTAATGTCTGGTGAGTGCCCACGTGTGCCGTCTGTTATGGATGGGATAAAACAAAGTTACTCGAACGGCGTTGGCGATGAATTTATGCATCCTGTTGCGGTATGTGGATACGCCGGCATGAAGGACGGAGATGGTTTGTTGGCAGCTAATTTTCGTGCAGATCGGATTCGGCAATTGTTAACAGCGCTCGTTGATCCGGAGTTTGAAGAATTTCCTTGTCAGAAACGGGCTCAGTTTTCGGCAGTAGTAGGATTGACCAAATATTCTGACCGCCTTTCCGGACTGATAGAAACAATGTTTCCGCCAACAATGTTGATCGATACGCTGGGCGAAGTAGTTGCCAATGAAGGTCTGCGGCAACTCCGGATCGCTGAAACCGAAAAATACCCACACGTTACGTATTTTCTGAATGGCGGGCGTGAGGTTTTGTACCCCGGGGAAGAACGCATTTTGGTTTCTTCCCCCCCAGTGCCAACTTACGATCTGCAGCCGGAAATGGCAGCGCCGGAGGTAGCCGGGAAGCTGATCAAAGCTATCAAGAGTGATCGGTTTGAGCTAATCGTGGCTAACTTCGCCAACGCGGACATGGTGGGCCACACTGGCAACATTAATGCAGCGATTAAGGCGGTGGAAACGGTAGACGAATGCCTGGGCGATGTTGCCGCTGCAATTAAAGTTCAACATGGGGCTATGCTAATTACCGCTGATCATGGAAATGTCGAACAGATGCAAGCCGTACGTGGCAGTCAGCCGCATACCGCGCATACGCTCAATCCGGTGCCGCTGGTAGCGATTGGAGTGAGTCAGGACAAACTTTCTGGTGGAAAACTTTCCGATGTCGCACCCACGGTTTTAGCATTGATGGGATTACCTATACCAACGTCGATGACGGGAAATGTACTGTTTGCCGCGCTTGCCGCGGGAAGGGGGTAACCGATTGCAGAGTCCTTGGCGTGATACGTGATAAATTTCCCACGTACAATCATGCTCTTGCTTTGTGTTTCCTTAGTGGGCCCGGTTTCGGCCGAGGAATCGTTGCCGTCGGACCCATATAGGGAACTAGAGATTCTTAGCCGGCAGCTTGATGCCGAGCGTATTCGAAAACTCACATTAGAATCCAAAGCGCAGAAGTTAACTACCAAGATCGCTGATCTCCGAGACGAAATCATTCGTCTTACGGTGACTATTCAAAGCCAAGAGAAAGCGATCAGCGATGTTGAGTCTAGGCTGATTCTCTTGGATGGCTCTTACCAGGTGGCGCAGCGGGCGCTGGCTAAAAATAATAGAAACTTGAGCGCAGCGATCGGTGGTCTTGCTCGATTTCGAAGAACCCCACCAGAAGCGTTTGCATTTACGT
>PTKD01000096.1 GCA_002938115.1 Alphaproteobacteria bacterium MarineAlpha9_Bin7
GATGACTACGTCAAAAAGTTTCATGATTTTTTTGATTGCAGGGGTGTTGGGGGATGTGGTCTCAAGGGATCCAAAGTTGTTCGTTAAACACGCTGTTTTGTATCGTTTCGAAACTATCCCCAACGCATCAACCATTTCTTGACGTAATTCTCCGTGAATGCAGTTAAGCACGGCAGCTCCGTCCACCGTTTGACCTGCCTCTTGTGCTTCTGTCTCAAAAATCTTGCAGAATTGCGGGATATTTACCTCACCACGCTCAAGTTTGGCCCACGCATTTGACGCACTGTTTGTCGAGTTTAGGGTACGAATGAAATCTCTTGGTAAATTGGCCTCAGTCTCGTAACGATTGAAAGCTTCGAAAGGACTGGTCGTAAAAACACCTCCGAAATCCCAAAGGATGGCGCGAACAGGACTGCATGGTCTAGATTGAATGTTCATTCTGGAGCGTTACCAGGAAATCTTATGCGCAACTCTCGTTTTAAAGCCTTACCGCTGGGGTTCCTCGGGATCATATCGATAAATTCGACGGCTTTTGGCAACTTATAGCGGGCTAGTTTCCCGACACAATATGCCATTACGTCGTCACTGGTTAAGGTGTCGCCCGACCGCACTACCACTGCTAGCGGAGATTCACCCCAGACTCGACTTTCTTGGCCGATCACTGCCACGTCGTGCACCTCCGAATGGGAGAGAATCACGTTCTCAATTTCTGCCGGATACACGTTCTCCCCGCCGGAGATAATCATGTCCTTGATACGGTCCTGGATATAAATGAAACCTTCTGCATCGACGGTAGCAACATCACCAGTGTAAAGCCAACCTTCGCGGAGGGAGTCCCTAGTTGCAGCGGGGTTGTTCCAGTATTCCTTCATTACATGGCGGCCACGAACGATTATTTCCCCCGGCTCATCCGGTTTCACGTCTTCGCCCTTTTCATCCACTACACGAATGTCTGTATGAAAGAATGCCTTGCCGCACGAGCCTGGGTGGCTGGCAACGTCCATGCCAGTAAGCAAAGTTGCTGGACCGCAACATTCGGTCAAACCATACGCCTCATTAATGGGTATGTTGCGAGCCGCATATGCTTCTATGAGCGATACTGGCACCGGGGCTGCACCACTTATGATCCACCGCAAACGTTCGTGGTTGCACTGATCTATCTCCGGAGCCTGGATCATAAAATTCAGCATCGCCGGGACGGCCAAAGAGGTATCAATCCGTTCCTCTTGTATCAGATTCCAAACCTGCCCTGCATCGAAGGTTCGCTGAACAACATTGGTAACTCCGCGGTAGACATTGGCCGTCACCGGTGTGAGTGCGCCAACGTGATAAAGTGGCAGTATAAGCAAATAGCGGTCGTACAGTTGTGCATCGCCCGTTGCTGACCAGGTGATACATGCCCACATGGCAGAGTTGTGGGTGTGGACCACGCCCTTTGGCAACCCAGTCGTACCTGAAGTGTACATGATGTAAAGCATGTCTTCCTCGGCCGCAGCTGGTTCAGGCTCGTCTTGGGATGATTGTTCACGCAAATGATCGTAGTCCAGTGCAAAATCAGCCTTCGCGTTGGGATCTCCATCTGGGGCCGATACAAAAATCCAGTCCTCGACGGCAGTACCCTCTTTCCCTCTGGATTGGAGATCTGCCACTATTTCGGAGAACTCCGCACCGTATACGAGTACTCGCGAACCAGAGTCGTGAAGAATGTACGCCAGTTCATCTGCCACTAGGCGGGTATTGAGCGGGACAGTGACCGCACCAATCTTTGCAAGGGCAAAAAAGGTTTCCAGGTAGGCGGGACAGTTGTGCATCAACAAAGCCACCCGGTCTCCTTTTTTTACATCACCGTCACTTAAGACATGAGCGATTTGGTTGGAACGTTTGTTCAGTTCCTCGTAGGAAAGTCGGAGGCCACTTGCGATATCAACGAAGGCTTCCAGGTTTGGGCTGAGAGAGGCCCGCTTGCTCAAGAACAGGCCTATATTGTCACGCATGGTCTTCATTATCCTCTTTGCCGGCGATGGTTTAGGTTAGGCTTGTCTCGGGATCAAGGAGAACATTAAATGAAATTTTACGCGGCTTCACCGTCCCCGTTCGTGCGCAAGGTCTTGGTATTGGCGTTAGAGACCGGACTATCGGGTCGATTGGAGCATGTTGCGATTAAGACCACTCCGATTGCGCCAGATATCGAACTGATTCGATCAAACCCGGTCGCGAAAATGCCGACCCTAGTAACAGATGGTGGGGCAACCCTATATGACTCTCGAGTGATATGCGAATATCTGGATAGCCTTCACGATGGCGTCAAAATGTTTCCCGCGGAGGAGGCTAGTCGATGGGTGGCTTTACGTCGTCAAGCGCTAGGAGACGGGATGCTCGATGCCGCGGTGTCGATCCGTTATGAGGTGATTCTTAGGCCCGACGGAAAACGTTGGCCTGAGTGGGTTGCAGGTCAGATGGGGAAAGTCCGACGAGGGTTTGATGCTTTAGAGAGCGAAGTTGCAACCTTTAAGGACGAAATAAACATTGGCACTATTACGGCAGGCTGTGCGGCCGGGTACCTTGATTTCCGATTTGCAGAGGAGGATTGGCGCGCCACTCGGCCACGTTTGCGCGATTGGTATGCACAATTCTCTGCACGTGATTCTATGGTTAAGACCGACCCGGTCGCAGATGTTGAAGTTTGACAAGGGATCAATTGAGGAGGGCCGCATAATGGATTTGGGACTTAAGGGGAAAAGAGCGATTGTGACCGGCGGCACAAGGGGAATTGGGCGTGCTATTGTTGACCGTTTAGCCGTGGAAGGATGTCACGTAGCACTCTGTGCACGCGGAACCGAAGAAGTTGCAGCAACTGTCGAATCTGTAAAATCATCAGGCGTAGACGGTTATGGCAAGACGGTGGACGTCGCAGATTCACACGCGTTATGTGACTGGGTTGAAGAGGCGTCGACCCTGTTGGGTGGGCTTGACGTGTTGGTTCCGAACGTTAGTGCGCTTGCAGTTGCCAATACTGAGGAATCATGGCGGGCTGGATTTGATACTGATCTACTGGGAAGTTTTCATGCAGTGGAAGCCGCGATGCCCCATCTGGAGAAATCAACAGATGGGTCCATTGTTCTCATTGCAAGTACGGCCGCATTGGAGATTTACCTTGGGCCACGTCCCTACAATTCGATTAAAGCCGCACTCGTGGCGTATGGCAAAGGGTTGAGCCGAGAACTTGCCCCTAAAGGAATGAGAGCTAACATAGTGTCTCCGGGTTCCATCTATTTCGAGGGAGGAGTTTGGGGAGAGGCAAAGGCGAACGCGCCCGAGCTTTACGCTACAATGTTGCAACGCAATCCAATGGGTCGGATGGGTATGCCAGAAGAGGTCGCCAACGCGGTCGCGTTTCTGGCTAGCCCTGCGGCAAGTTTTATTTCCGGTGCCAATCTCGTGGTAGATGGCGCACTGACCCAGCGCGTGCAATATTAGTGTTGGCTTCACTGAGAAAGATCAGAGGAAACTAGTGTGAAAAATATGTCGATAGTAGAGATGCCGCTGAAGTCCATGCAGAACCAAGTTAGCGAAGAAGAATGGAAACAAAGGGTCAATCTTGCGGCCTGTTATCGATTAGTTGCTCACTTTGGATGGGACGATCTCATCTATACCCACATATCGCTTCGGGTTGCGGGTTGCGCGAATCATTTTCTCTTTAATCCCTATGGGATGATGTTTGAGGAGATCACTGCTTCCAGCCTGATTAAAGTAGATCTGGACGGCAGCGTGGTTATGGAGAGCCCATACGGTTTTAATCCGGCTGGTTTTGTGATTCATGGGGCGATCCTGGGTGCTCGCCCCGATTTGAATTGTGTTCTCCATCTGCATACGGATCAGGGGATGGCGGTGTCGGCCCAACGGCGAGGGTTGTTGCCGATAGTACAGATAGGTGCGTTGTTGCAACCAGATATTGCTTATCATGATTACGAGGGCCCCGCCACGGATACCGAAGAAAGGGTGCGCCTGGTGCATGATCTTGGTGAGAAAAACTTGATGATACTCCGCAACCACGGGACATTGACCGTGGGGAAGATTGTGTCGGATGCTTTTTTGAGAATGTATAACCTGGAGCGAGCCTGCAAGGCTCAAGTGCTCGCTATGAGCGATTCCGAGGAGTTGGAATTACCGACAGAGACTGCCTTACAGAAAGCTGGAGAACAGGGGAGAAAGTCGTTTCGTGACGGTCACTCCGATCTTGTCTGGGCAGCACTGCTAAGGATGCTGGATCGTCGCGATCCATCTTTCCGTGATTAGTTGTGTGGCTGATCTTATCTTCCGATAATTTGTCGGAAAGTTCGCAGGTCGTTGACGAATAATTCCGGCTCCTCCATGGCGGCAAAATGACCGCCACGAGGCATATCTGTCCAGTGGACGATGTTGTACATTTTTGCTGCGTAGCTTCTCGGTGGCCACGGGATGAACTCCTTTGCAAAGTTGGCGACGCCGACCGGCGCGTTAATTCGACTTCCTTTCGGTAGAAAACGGCTATTCTCGTCCGCATATGCACGGTAAATCCATGACGCTGTGTTGAAAGTCTGGGTTACCAAATAAATCATTATGTTGGCTAGCAATTGATCCTTGGAAAACACGGTTTCTATTTTGTTGTGTTCAATGTCTCCCCAACGCTGGAATTTTTCGACAATCCATGCAGCAACGCCAACAGGGCTGTCCATCATTGCGTAAGATAACGTCTGCGGTTTGGTGGATTGAATTTGAAAATATCCTCCTTCTGCAGCAAATATTTTTTGCGCTGCATTTGCCCATGTTTTCTCTTCGTTTGATTCTGGGTAAACTCCTGAAGTGCGGACGCCGAACATGTTGAGGTGAACTCCGTCGCAGTGGTGCTTGTGATCAAAGCCTATCCAACCAGAGATTACGCTGCCCCAATCTCCGCCCTGGGCTAGGAAACGATCATAACCAAGTTTCTTGGTCATCAGGTTTGTAAATAGGCTAGCGATGGCTCTTGGGCCAATAGGTGTGCGGGGTTTCGCGGAGAAGCCAAACCCGGGCAGAGATGGGGCTACTACCGAGAACGAGTCATCGATACGGCCCCCGAATCGTTCGGGGTGCGTTAGCGGTTCAATAACATTTAGGAACTCGTAAATTGAGCCAGGCCATCCGTGGCTCAAAAGTAGAGGCTGTGGCGATGGACCTGAGCCTGGTTCGTGTATGAAGTGGAGATCTATCCCGTCCACAGATGCGACAAATTGTGAAAACTGGTTAATTGCACGTTCCTGAATACGCCAATCAAACCCATCCTGCCAGTAGTCACACAGCTCTTTCATATAATTGATGGTAGTGCCGTATTCCCACTCGTTTCCGTCGGGCTCTTCATGCCATGTGAATGCGGATACCCGATCGCGAATTTTGGCCAGAGTTGCGTCCGGGATATTGATAACAAAGGGATCAATTGTAGACATGGTTATCAGGGTTGGCTCGGTACCGCTCCCTTTGCTCTAAGGATGAAATCGTAGTTCCATACTAGCGGAACCGACATGTCTTGCGTTAGTAACTTCTGGCGCTAGGATGTTCTGATTCGGAGATTTTTGTTGATGAAAAATACCTTTGACCCCTTTGCGCCTGAAATAATTGCAAATCCGTACCCGGCATTGGCGCGACTACGTGCTGTTGAACCGGTATCCTGGAACGAGCCACTCGGGGGCTGGTTATTGACCGCTTATGATGATGTGAAGACGGCGCAAAAAGATCGACGTTTTTCTGCGGAACGAGTAAAGCCGTTTACCAGCCACATGGCGGCAACCAAACGCCCGGAATTGGAGCGCATGGGGATACTTTTGAATCAGTGGCTTTTGTTTCGCGACCCCCCCGCTCATACACCGTTGCGCAGGCTGTTGATTGATACTTTCACTCCGCGTGCGATCAATGCATTGCGGCCACGCATAGGCGAAATTGTGAGAGAGCTGTTGTCTCCTCTCTCTGCTCGAGATCAATTTGATATGATTGGCGACTTTGCCTTTCCTATGCCTGCTACAGTAATCGCGCATGTTTTAGGTGTTCCGTCATCGGATGTCCCAAAGTTTCGGTCTTGGTCGAACGATTTGGCCACAGTTATAGGTAATAGCCGCCAAGTACCGGATCGTTTTGAACGCGGGGCACGTGCACTTTTCACGCTAACAGATTATTTTCGTAGCACGGTTTTGCAACGGAGTAATGAACGGAAAAAGGGGGCGCTTGTTGATGATTTGATTTCTGCCCGAGAGGCTGGCGGTCCGATGAGCGAAGAGGAACTAGTTGCAAGTTGTATTTTGATACTATTTGCGGGTCATGAAACAACGATGAATTTGATAGGTAACGCAACCTTGTTGTTACTGAAACATCGCAATCAATTGGCTTTATTGAGAGACGATCCGAATTTGGTTTCATCTATGGTGGAAGAGGTATTGCGTTACGAGTGTGCGGCATTCGTAATTGTGCGAGTTGCTGATGAGGATATTGAAATTGGTGGGAAAACCATAGCGAAAGGTGATCGGGTATTTTTGATGTTGGGGGCGGCCAATCGAGACCCTATGCACTTCGATAATCCTGAAAGTTTTGATATTCAGCGGAATCCGAACCGGCATTTGTCGTTTGGATACGGTATTCATTTTTGCATTGGGGCGCAGCTAGCTCGAGTAGAGGCTGAGGTGGCATTTAAGTATTTGCTGCCTTTGATAGGAGATATCGAGCTTGTTTCGGAGGATCTTGACTGGGACGATAATTTTGTATTGCGTGGTGTTAAAAGCTTGTTGCTCCGACGGCCTGCGGCTGCTGCCGGAGTTCGAGCAGAAGCAGATCGAGGAGATCTGGATCAATCCTGGAGCGAAAAGCGACGAACTCTTGGCAGAAGCGAAAAGCGGGAAGCTCAACGCTTTTGCTGCTTGCAGCATATAGGCATCGGCCGCAATCCCTCTTTATTCTGAAGGGGCCAGATCCAGTCTGAACCTTCTGCCTTGAGCCTTAAGCCATGGGCCTTCGGCGCTCTCTCGTATCACGAAGAGCTGGGCACGGAGAGAGAAATGTGCCCTGGCGCCAGCGGATCTCAAACGCGCCTGGGTATTGCGGAAGTCACTTGCTCCGCTGTCGCTGGTCGAGACGATGAAGCTGCTGCTCGACAGTCTGGAAAAGCAGAGGGAGAGCACGGATTTCCTTGGCGCTGTGCAAGGATGGAGAGAGAATCAGGTACAGCCCGAGCGCCCGGCACAACCCAGGTACAGGTCTCGCAGAGGCACGGGGCACCAATCTAACCAGGCACTGATTATGGTTACTGTCCGCTTCCGCCGAAACGGTCCGTGTATAGTCGAAGGTGAGGATGTGAGAATCCTGGATTGGAACGGCGTGGAATATCGTTACTACAGATTGTGATAATGGGTCTGGCCGGACTGACAGGTGCTTTGGTAGGTGG
>PTKD01000097.1 GCA_002938115.1 Alphaproteobacteria bacterium MarineAlpha9_Bin7
TGCGCCGCCTGGCGTAGTTGATTTGGATGAGACCACCACCAACAACCTGAAGAACCTTGCTCGCGCCAAGGGTAGAGATGTTTCCGATTTGGTCGCCTGCATTTTAAACCGGCCACGTCACGAGGAGCTGATTTCAGTGACGCGGGAAGCCGGGGCACGGATTCAACTTATCCAAGATGGAGATGTTGCCGGCGTGATGGCGACCGCACGAGAGGACACGGGTATTGATATTTACATGGGGGTGGGCGGCGCACCCGAAGGGGTGCTTGCAGCGGCTGCACTTAGGTGTATAGGTGGCCAGATGCAGGGGCGGCTGGTATTCCGCAATGACGAAGAAAGAAAACGAGCGGTAAAGCTCGGCGTTGGCGATTTATCCAGAAAATATGATCTGGGTGAGATGGCCAAGGGGGAGGTGATGTTTGCCGCAACTGGTGTCACAGATGGATCGATGTTGCATGGTGTAAGGCGCGCGAATGCATCGGTGAGCACGGAGTCGCTCGTTATGCGTTCCAAGACGGGAACTGTCCGTGTAATCAGTGCTGAACACAATCTCACTTTGAAGCCGGTGTTTGAGAACAACCTTCGGTAGTATGGGCATGTCGGGTCAAGCCGGTGCTTTGTTGGGCGTTGAATGCTCGGTGACGGGTATGCGGTGGAGGGATAGGGTCGTTGATCATCGCTCCGCAATGGCAATTTCCCAACGTTTGGCGGTGCCAGAAGTCGTTGGCAGGCTTTTGGCAGCTCGTGGAGTCGGTGCCGAGAGTGCCGAACGGTTTCTCGATCCAAAATTACGAGAACTGATGCCGGATCCCTCGAGTTTGATGGATATGGATCGTGCAGCCGGTCGCGTGGCTCTGGCTATCTTCACGGGTGAGAAAATAGCAGTGTTTGGTGACTACGATGTGGACGGCGCGACTGCTTCTGCTTTGCTGCGCAGTTATTTATCTAAACTCGGGGTGAATATTGAAGTTTACATACCGGACCGTATCCGTGAAGGATATGGGCCGACCGCGACGGCGTTTGAAAGTTTGCGAGAAAACGGCGCGGAAGTAGTGGTTACAGTGGACTGTGGCACCACCGCGCACGATGCGCTGGGCAGGGCGGAGGACATAGGACTTGATGTAATTATACTCGATCATCATATGGCTGGGCCTGCTCTGCCAAGATGTTTTGCTTTGGTGAACCCAAATCGGTTGGACGACGACAGTGGGCAAGGATCGCTGGCGGCGGTGGGCGTTACGTATTTGCTCATCGTGGCGTTGAATCGTAGTTTGCGTGAGGCGGATTTTTTTACGAACAAGGCCGAACCAAATCTGGTTGCATTGCTAGATTTGGTAGCGCTCGGCACGGTCTGTGACTTGGTGCCTTTGACGGGGCTGAATCGAGCTCTAGTTCGTCAGGGGTTAAAGGTTTTAGCGAGGCGCGATAACAGGGGTTTAGCTGCATTAGCGGATGTGGCCGCGGTTGATGGATACCCCGATTGTTATCACCTGGGCTTTGTACTAGGCCCACGTATCAATGCGGGTGGCCGGGTGGGGGAGTCAGACCTGGGCCATCGTTTGTTAACGACGAATGATCCACTGGAAGCTGTCCGGTTGGCCACACGACTGAACGATTTGAATTTGGAGAGGCGAGCAATTGAATCTCTAAACGTCGACCAGGCTTTCTCACAGGTAGAGTCAAATGGGCAACTCGGTCCGGCAATCGTTGTTCAAGACCAGGACCAGCACTGGCACGTAGGCGTAATTGGTTTGGTAGCAAGTCGGCTGACCGAACGCTATAAGAGGCCCGCTTTCGTCGTCGCGTTCGATGGTAACATTGGAAAGGGATCTGCGCGGTCTATCGCCAATATCGATGTTGGTGCGATGATTACCGCCGCCCACCAAGCCGGTCTGCTAATGGCGGGTGGGGGTCACTCGATGGCCGGTGGTTTCACAATTCAACGCGAAAAATTTGATGACTTTCGGAATTTTGTAGAGAAACGTGCCGTAAAACAGGGTTGTCTAACAGGCGCACCGTCACTGGGTGTGGACGGTGTTCTGGCTTTATCGGCAGCTCAGACAGATTTGGTCGAAAAGTTTGAGCAGGCGGGTCCTTACGGCCCGGGGAACCCGATGCCACGGTTTGCTTTTGCGGGTGTGAAGGTGGTCAGGGTCGACACTGTCGGAGATGGCGGTCATGTGCGCTGCATTTTTGCCGGTGAGGGGGGTTCCCGGCTGAAGGGAATAGCTTTTCGGGTTGCCGATCAGCCATTGGGGCAGGCCTTGTTGAATGCTAAAAATCTTCACGTTGCCGGCTCTTTGCGACCCAATAATTGGCGTGGTCGCCATGAAGTACAGTTATTTATTGATGACGTTGCTTATCCAGAAGACTGTTAGATACTATTATGTAAGTTTGACCTTAACGATGCTCGCTACGTACTCGGTTGCTTCATCGTAAATGGCCTGATTCAGCTGGGAGCTCTTAATGGCGGGCGGAGTCGCATTAATTACTGGCGTCACCGGACAGGATGGTGCCTACCTTTCAGAATTGCTGCTTGCCAAGGGCTACGAAGTTCACGGCATAAAGCGTCGTTCTTCTTCATTTAACACTGAGCGCGTCGATCATTTGTACAGCGATCCGCATGAAGCGAAGTCAAAATTTCATCTCCACTTTGGGGATCTGACCGAGGCTGCAAATTTAATACGCATAATCCAGGAAGTCCGCCCTACGGAAATATACAATCTTGGGGCGCAAAGCCATGTACAAGTGAGTTTCGAGACACCTGAATATACTGCAAATGCTGATGCTCTTGGTACGCTGCGCCTGCTCGAAGCGGTTCGTTTGTTAGGACACGAGAACAACTGCCGATTTTATCAGGCCTCGACTTCGGAAATGTATGGGAATGTCACTGAGCGGCCACAGCGAGAAACAACCCCGTTCTGTCCCCGGAGCCCGTATGCGGCTGCGAAACTTTATGCATATTGGGTTTGCATAAACTACCGAGAGGCATATGGCATACACGCCTCAAATGGTATTCTATTTAACCATGAGAGTCCCATCAGGGGAGAGACGTTTGTTACCCGCAAAATTACCCGGGCTGTCGCCGCTATTGAGCTTGGAATTCAAAACTGTATTTTTCTTGGGCACCTGGACTCGTTTCGTGACTGGGGTCATGCACGTGATTATGTGGAAGGCATGTGGCGTATTTTGCAGCAAACTCAACCGGATGACTATGTGCTCGCTACAGGCGAGGCGCATAGTGTCCGAGAATTTGTCGAGCTTGCATTTGCGGAAGTTTCCCGGACTCTCGAATGGCGGGGAAAAGGCTTAGAGGAGGAAGGTATCGACAAAGACTCTGGTAAGGTTCTCGTGCGGGTTGACCCAAAATATTACCGTCCTACAGAAGTAGAGTCTCTACTAGGAGATCCGACAAAAGCAAATAAGATATTAGGTTGGCGACATACAACGTCATTTCCTGAGTTGGTAAGCGAAATGGTTGCTGCAGATCTAGCTTTGATGGCGCGAGAGCGCCGAATTAATTCCGAATAGAGCGGTTTTTAGTGATGCCAGTCCGTAAGGCTGTTTTTCCAGTTGCGGGGCTTGGGACACGGTTCCTGCCGGCAACAAAATCGGTGCCTAAGGAGATGATGACAGTGGTAGATAAGCCACTGGTACAATACGCTGTTGAAGAGGCGCAGAGCGCTGGTATCGAACAATTTATCTTTGTTACATCCCCTTATAAGACAGCGATTTCTGATCATTTGGGAACTTCAAGCGAACTTGAAAAGTTTTTAGAAGATGGTGGGAATTTCTCTCTTCTTGCGAGCGTACGAGGCTGCCAGTTACCATCGACCGCCGTACATTTCTTGGTGCAAGAAAAACCGCTTGGATTGGGTCACGCGGTTTGGTGTGCGCGAAAAGTTGTAGGCGACGAACCTTTTGCAATAATTCTACCTGATGATTTGGTTTTGGCTGATATACCTTGTTTGTCCCAGATGGTTGCTGCACATGACAAAATTGGTGGGAATATGGTTGCTGTGATGGATGTACCCCGGGAGCATACCAAGCGATATGGTGTGCTAGCGCCTGGAGAAGCCCGTGATGGCTTGATTGAGATCAACGGATTAGTTGAAAAACCCAATCCAAAGGAGGCTCCTTCACAGTTGGCGATAATTGGACGTTATATCCTGCAGGCAGAGGTCTTTAAGCAATTAGGAGAACAAAAATCCGATGTGAACGGGGAAATTCAGTTGACTGACGCCATGTGTTCCTTGATAGGCGGTGTGCCTTTTAATGGGTTTAGGTTTGAGGGTGAACGTTATGATTGTGGCGATAAGATTGGCTTGCTGGAGGCCAACATAGCGTACGGACTTTCTCGAGAGGAGTTGCGAAATGACGTTGCTGCCGTTGTTTTGCGTGCGGCGGATGCACTCAAATCGGACTAGGGGAGGATCATGCGTATAGGTATGATTGGGGCGGGCTACGTCGGTTTAGTGTCGGCGGCATGCTTTTCGGAGTTTGGCGTAGATGTTATCTGCGTCGATAAAGTTCACGAAAAGATTAAACTTCTCCGCTCAGGAAACATTCCGATACATGAACCTGGTTTGGAGAACCTAGTGCGAGCAAATTTGGATTCCGGTCGTCTTACCTTCACTACTGAGTTGGAATCCGCGGTGACGGGCGCTGATGCAGTATTCATTGCGGTTGGGACCCCGAGCCGACGTGGAGATGGCTACGCGGATCTGTCGTATGTGTATGCCGTCGCTGAAGAGATTTCTGGATGTTTGAGTGGCCACGCACTAATAGTTTTGAAATCAACGGTGCCAGTGGGGACCGGGGATGAAATAGAACGCCGCATCATAGCTGCGCGTCCTGAACTTCAGCTAGGCAAGGATCTTGATGTTGTTTCAAATCCAGAATTTTTACGCGAAGGATCGGCTATAGAGGATTTTATGCGTCCTGATCGGATAATTGTTGGCGCCCATTCTGAATACGCGCGACAGGTTCTCAGAAAACTTTATCAGCCATTATTTTTGCGTGATACACCTGTCCTTTTCACTGATCGTCGTACGGCTGAACTAACCAAATATGCTTCTAATGCGTTCCTCGCTACTAAGATTACATTTATCAACGAAATTGCGAATCTGTGTGAGGCAGTTGGTGCAGATGTCCAAGACGTGGCGAGGGGTATGGGTTTGGATCGCCGAATAGGGTTGAAGTTTCTGCATGCAGGCCCCGGATATGGTGGAAGTTGTTTTCCGAAAGACGCTGCAGCTTTGGCTCGTACTAGCGAAGATTTTGGATCGCCAGTGCAAATTGTGAACTCGGTGATAGCGGTTAATACAGCACGTCGGATGAAGATGGTTGATAAGGTGATTGCTGCGTGCGGTGGCACTGTAGATGGCAGTAAAATTGCTGCTCTTGGTTTGACTTTTAAACCAAACACTGACGATATTCGGGATGCACCAAGCCTGGACATAATAAGAGCGTTACAGGAAGCGGGGGCTTCGATAAGCGCTTATGACCCGGTCGGAATGGTCGCTGCCCAGGCGTGTTTGAGCGGCGTAACTTGGGGTAGCTCCGCGTACGACATATTGGAAGGAGCGATAGCTCTCGTGATCATTACCGAATGGAACGAGTTTCGTGCGCTTGATCTCAGTCGGATCAAATCTTTGATGGCAGAACCTTTGATAATTGATTTGCGGAATATATACCGGCTAGAAGATATGAGTAACGAAGGCATCCGTTATATTAGTGTGGGTCGCCCCCAGATTGAACAATAATGAGTCCCGCCGGTGGCTTAGATCCCAGCATTCTTAGGGCGTACGATATTCGTGGCGTCGTCGGTCAAACTTTGCAGATCGAAGATGCGTTCGCGATCGGACGTGCTTTCGCCACCGTCTCTGCCGCCCGACTCGGGCGTCAACCTAAACTGTGTGTTGCCTATGATGGACGTCTCTCATCGCCCGATCTAGAGGCTGCATTGGTGAAGGGTTTGGTGAGCTCGGGTGCGGATGTGCTGCGAAGTGGTTTGGGACCCACTCCGATGCTTTATTTTGCCGTTAAGGAACTTGATAGAGATGGCGGCGTGATGGTGACGGGTTCCCACAATCCGCCCGACTTCAATGGTTTCAAATTAATGCTTTCCGGATTGCCGTTCTGGGATCAGGACATCGAAATTCTCGGCAAGGCAATTTCTGGTGCAGACTTTGCTGAATGCCAAGGCAAGGCGGCGAAAGTCTCTGTCGAAAATGACTATGTGGAGCGCTTAAGTGCCGCATATACTAGCAAGCAACGCTTCTCGGTCGCGTGGGATGCCGGAAATGGCGCGGGAGGAAAAGTGATATGCAGTCTTGTCAATCGTTTGCCGGGGGATCATCTCGTTTTAAACGGTGACATTGACGGAACCTTCCCGTCACATCACCCAGATCCAACCATTCCTGAAAATCTAGATCAATTAGTATCAGCAGTGGTTGAGCACTCCTGCGATTTTGGTGTTGGTTTTGATGGCGACGGAGACCGAATCGGAGTGGTCGATAATAAGGGACGGATTGTTTGGGGAGACCAGCTATTAACACTTTATGCGATTGATTTACTTCAGGACATACCTGGGGCCACAATTATCGCAGATGTGAAATCAAGCCTTGTTTTTTTTCGGGAAGTTGCTGCGCACGGGGGCAAACCAGTCATGTGGCGGACTGGACACTCTCCAATCAAAAGTAAAATGGTGGAATTAAATTCCCCGCTTGCTGGGGAGATGAGTGGTCATATTTTTTTTGCAGATCGTTACCACGGCTATGATGATGCAATTTACGCGGCGGTACGCTTGCTTGATTTGCTAGCGCGATCTAAGTGCTCCCTTGCAACACTCTGCGATCAATTGCCAACAACTTTTCACACACCCGAGGTGCGTTTTCCTTGCGATGACGTACTTAAATTTCAGATTATAAATTCGGTGCGCGAACGGCTTGAAGATGTGAACGGAATAGAAGTCAACTCCATTGATGGTGTTCGTGTAACAACCTCGGATGGGTGGTGGTTGCTTCGCGCCTCTAACACGCAACCCGTTCTAGTTGCACGCTGTGAGGCGGAAGACGAGAATGGGCTAGCTCGTCTAAAAGCAATGTTGAGGGAACAACTGAGTTATTTTGGACTTGCGGCACCCATAAAATAAACGTTGTTTCGAGGAACTTTTTGTTCGACACCTTTGAATAGTCGACACCCTATTGTTGAGAATTCCAGATAGTGCTTCTACCTAAACAGTATGTTAGGAGGCGGGGCTGGGAGGCGAGATTATACATTCTTGCGCGCGCGTGGTTAGTTCGTCGCATAGTGCCCTAGCGGCCGCTTCTGTCA
>PTKD01000098.1 GCA_002938115.1 Alphaproteobacteria bacterium MarineAlpha9_Bin7
CCCTATCATCGCACCGAGAAAACGACCCTATATTTAAGTTTCTTGTGCCTTAGTCAGCACCCAAAGGATGATGGTCACGGACCAACGCCGTAAGCCTACTCTGCAATACGTGCGTATATATCTGTGTGCTGGAAATGTCGGCGTGCCCCAACATTGATTGCACACTTCTAAGATCGGCGCCGTGGGCAAGCAAATGACTAGCAAATGCGTGGCGTAAAATGTGGGGTGAGACCTTGTGTGCTTGAATTCCGGACCGCATGGCTAACATCTTCAACAATTGGCCAACTCGCCTTCTTGTGAGATGTCCAGCGGCACTTCGTGAGGGGAAAAGCCAGTTTGAAGGTGCTCCTTTGCTTAAAAAACTGCTGCGTACGTCTAGATAGCGGCCTAGCGCATGGATTGCTGGTTCGCCGACTGGCACCATCCGCTCCCTGCCGCCCTTTCCGCGAACGATCAAGAAACGTGGGTCGGATCCTAGGGCGGCTAATGGTAGTGATACCAACTCAGAGATTCTCAGACCCGTGGCGTACAAAAGCTCTACCAGCGCGAGCAGACGAATTCCTTCCGGACTTGCTGCTCCTCGGGCTTCGACAATCAGGTGGTTGACCTCTTCCTCACTTAACACTTTAGGCAGCGGACGTCCGCGTTGCGGCAGATTAATCGTTGCGCAAGGATGATCCGCGCGGCGTCCTTCAGACTGTAGAAACCGATAAAACTGGCGAAGTGCCGATAAGTGCCGTGCCTGCGTGCTTGATCCCTTCCCCGCATCGGCCAGCCCCGCCAGGTAATCACGGACCTGTTGGGTAGTAGCATTTATTAACTGACCCTTGGCCGCGTCAAGAAACACGGCGAAGGCCCCAATATCGCTCCCATAGGCCGTAATTGTATTTTTCGCGGCCCCACGTTCCGATACCATCATTTCGAGGTAACCCTCGATCAAACGGTTATCACTCTTCGCCATTACATTCCGTTTTCAATCACCGCCTCCAAAGCAAGCGCCCGGGCATGATGGTCGAGACCCACGTGACGGAGGCTCCGGAGTACGGACCCCAATGCTAGAGGACCGGCCTCCGCTGGCCCACCGTCGCCTATGGCTAAAAGTGCGAATAACACAGTGCGGCCTATTTGCTTAGATCGGGCGGCATCACGCATGCTGTAACGTATTCCCACACTTGGGACTTTCGTGGACACTAGGTTTGACCCGCTTAACAAAAGATCCCAGCCTTTCCGCCCAACGGAATGACCAAGCGCATCAAGTACCATAAACAAACGATCACCCTGTTTCGTGTGTTCTGAGGCGTCTGCGTTATCCATGGACGCCTGCCACCAGCGTTCTACCATTTGCGGGTGCCAGCCATGTTCGTTGCCGATTTTGGATATCACTATGACCGGCATCAAAGAGGAGAGTGTACGTTCGAACTCGATATCTATTTCGGCGCTTTCGCCGAGAAAATTTAGCCAGCCCTGCAGTGCCTCAACGTCGCCAATAGTTATCAGTGCCCTGATGATCTGTGGTGCGGCATATGCAATTTGATCGCTGACCCGCAAAGTAAGCAATGATTCCGTGTTTACAAGTGCGGCGAGCATGGCGTCCCCGGTTACCAGGGAGTTTTCCCACGAGGCGAGCCAAAATGACACTCGTTCGCCCGGGGTTTGTTGCTGGCGGCTAGCCTGATGCAAAAGGGCCCTCCCCCATGACCCTCCTTTATCTTGCGCTACCGCGATGGCGTCTCCGAGCTCCTCTTTTGTAAATACTATCTGTCGGTACAGCTGCCCCACTTCAGCTGGATCAAGCGCACCCATGCTAGCTGCTTTTTCAGAGGCAGCTAAGCGCGTTGTGAGAGGTAGTGTTTTGGCCTCAGCAATAGCCCTTTGAATTGCGGGCCCGGCTTTAGATAGCCAGTGATCAGGGATTCTGACGTCAGTTCCTAGCAGTAACGTGAGATTTAGTGCGCTGGGAGCCAACTGTGCAGTCAGACCGTTGACTTCACCAAGTGACATTCCCCCTAGTTCAACAAAAGCGGTGTCAGATTCACTTAGTTGCTCGCGCAGTAAATTTAGGCTCAAAGCCGCGGCCGAGGTTTCGCCGTTCGTCAACTGACAAACGAATAAAGCTTTTTGCCAATATATGCTGTCTGCTTCCCGGACTTGGTTCAGAGTTAGTTCGCAGGCCCTCTTTGTATCACCCATCAACAAAAACACATTTGCCTTTAATCTCTTAATTTCCCCCGTCCTTGCGCTATCTGGAACTGTCGCTAAAAGCTCAAGGAATGATTCAAATTCCCCTAAATCCGCTAGGACCGAAAGGCGAGTTTGCAGAAGATCAGAGGACCCGTGATCTTTCGTGGGCGCAGTTGCAGTTGATAACAGCAAGGTTTTTATGAGCTCATGGGTTGCGGGTGAGCGAACGTGGGTTGGTAATCTGGATAAAAGATCTTCTATCTGCTCTCTTTCGCTGCCTTCCCACATATTTGTTCCAAAACCACCGCTTTGCTCGTCTAGTAGACCAATTGACTCGACGTCAATCTCTTCCAACGCACCAATAGAAATATTCTCGTTACTTTCGGTCGAGATGGTATTTTTGGTGTTAGTAGTCGCATCCCCTTCTGTTACTAAAGGCACTGGCTCAGTTTGTTCCTGCGATACCGATGTCTGTCCCGTGAATGTAAGGATCGCAAGCACAGCGAGTATGTGAAGAGTCTTATTCGGAGAAGCGTTCATTTGGGATCACTTTCTCGATCGGCGCTGATGGTGGTGGAATATTCCAAGTAAGGAGGAATATCGTACCCCCAATCAAAAAAAGCACCAGCGCGATACCGAACAGGCGGTAAAGTATTCGCATCGTAAGCTCCGGAGCCACGGGCCACCGGTGGTAAACGGTCACAGGCGGGCGCCGATGTGGTATCTTTCAGTTTGCGTTCACCCGCAACTTATCGGCTCAGACGTCAGGATTCAACGAGTCGTAAAAGTTGACCGGTCAAAGCATAAGGTGTTGGGTCGTATGAAGTCCACAAATCAACTAAAAACTAATAGGACCATAGCTCTTGTGGGGCTGATGGGCGCTGGAAAAAGCGCTATCGGCCGCCGGCTTGGGGTCCGTTTGGGCTTGGAATTTGTTGATGCGGATGTGGAGATTGAAGCCAGTGCCGGGAAAACAATAACGGAGATGTTTGAACTCCATGGTGAGGCCACATTCCGAAAATGTGAACGGCGTGTCATCAGACGACTACTGGCCGGACCAGTGAGCGTATTGGCAACAGGCGGTGGTGCCTTCATCGATTCCAAAACTCGCTTTTTAATCCGCGAACAGGCGCTTTCGATATGGCTGAGGGCTGACCTGGAAACTCTCTATCGGAGGGTATTGCGACGCGACGACCGACCCCTCCTTGCAGCAGGTGATCCTCGGAAAATCTTAGCCACTTTGATTGAGGGGCGATACCCAATATATGGGCTGGCAGATATTGTTGTTGATAGTGCGGACGGTTCACGCGATGAGATGGTTAACCGGGTGATCACTGGAATCACAGAGTATAACCGGCTACACAGAATGAAATCTGACAGCTATGTTAGAGCGAAGGAAGCTCTAGAATGACGCTTGTATCTACAGTACCAGTGTCACTTAAAGAGCGAAGCTACGACATTTTGGTGGGCGGTCAGCTTCTTGAGGCAGCGGGAGAGTTGTTGCGGAACCGATTTGGACCTCGGCATATTTTGATTGTTAGTGATGACCAGGTAGCCCAGCTTTACCTGGGTCGGTTGCGCAAATCTTTGTTGGTGACAGATTACGATTTAAAGGAAATCGTTGTTCCTGTCGGGGAAAGCAGTAAGGAGTTTGGCTGCCTGGAGATGTTGATTTCTGACATGCTTGAGGCTGGTGTTGCTAGGGATTGGTTGATAGTCGCGCTCGGTGGAGGCGTGGTAGGTGACCTCGCGGGGTTTGCTGCAAGCATAATTCTGAGAGGTATCGATTACCTACACATTCCTACTACGTTGTTGGCCCAAGTAGATAGCGCCATAGGCGGGAAAACCGGTATCAATACAACTCTTGGAAAGAATTTGGTTGGTAGCTTTCACCAACCTAGGCTTGTCCTGACCGATACGTCCTTGCTGGATAGTTTGCCACAGCGCGAGTTGTTGGCTGGTTACGCAGAAGTTGTCAAATATGGTCTGCTTGGCGACGAGTCATTTTTTGATTGGCTTGAAACAAACGGTGTAGCGTTGATTGAAGGCAACCCTGGTGCACGCGAATATGCAGTCACTACTTGCTGCACGGCTAAGGCCAATATCGTCAGTCAGGATGAGCATGAGGCCGGAGCGCGATTATTGCTGAATTTAGGCCACACTTTTGGGCACGCTCTTGAGGCGGAGGTGGGTTTTGATTCACGCTTACTGCATGGTGAGGCTGTTGCTATAGGCACTATTTTGGCGTTTGATTTGTCTGTTCGGCTGGGCTTTTGCTCGGCTTCAACGTTAGAGCGTGTACGGAAACATTTTGAATTTATCGGGTTGCCTACAAGACTTCCTGTCTTGCAAGGGCATACATGGAGGTCCGAACAGTTGTTGGCGCACATGATGCACGATAAAAAAATCCGAAAGGGACAACAAACACTGATTCTGGCACGGGGCATTGGTGAGGCGTTTCTATGCCGTGAAGTAACTGAGGCGGATATTCTTGGCGTGCTCCGGACATACGCTGGGTGATAAATCGGTGGCCGCTAGAAAGGGGATGTAAGTTTGGAAAGGTTGCACGTAGGTGATTCACCCAATGGTAGTTTTGGATTGTCTAGGCTCGTGGATCATCTCTCGCCCTGCCATCGCCGGGTGAATCGCAGGCCATGACTATGGGCGTACTTTTAACCTTGGCGTCTATAGCCATATTGCTTCTACTGTCCGCATTCTTTTCTGGTTCTGAAACGGCTCTTACAGCGGCGCGTCGTTCACGCATACATCAGTTAGAGATGGCAGGAGATAGGCGCGCGAATTTGGCGGCGCGTTTGATATCGCGGCGTGAAAGGTTGATTGGTGCCATTTTACTTGGGAACAATGCGGTAAATATTCTTGCGTCTGCCTTGGCTGCGAGCCTCATGATCCGCTACGTGGGAGAGGCCGGTGTTGCGTACGCTACCGTGGCAATGACGGTACTCGTGGTAATTTTTGCGGAGGTTATGCCTAAAACCTACGCAATCCGCGAGGCCGATAGAATGGCACTCAAGGTTGCCCCAATCTTACGCCCAATAGTCGCCGGGTTGGCGCCAATCACGCAGGCTATTCAGGCTTTGGTTCTGTTTCTTTTAGGTCTATTTGGTGTGAAAGGAGACAGTAGTTGGACCCAGTCAGTTGCAGATGAAATTCGTGGCATGGTTGATTATCATGCTCGTGAAGGCAGCATGCGCAAGCACTACCGAGACATGCTAAAAAGCGTTCTTGATCTTGCGGATGTCGAGGTTGGAGAGGTCATGGTGCACCGTCGAGATATGATCACCCTCAACATCGATTTGCCTGCTGCGGACATAGTTGCACAGGTTTTAGAAAGTCGGCACACGCGCTTCCCCCTTTGGCAGGATACACCGGACAACGTTCTTGGTATCCTGCACGCAAAAAGTTTACTGCGCGAAGTGAATATGCATGCCAGTGATTTGCAAGGCCTGAATGTGATGCAACTCGCAACTGAGCCATGGTTTGTCCCCGACACTACTAGTTTAGCGGACCAACTCTCTGCATTCCGCAAGCAGCGCGCCCATTTTGCGTTGGTTGTTGATGAATATGGAGCATTAATGGGTATGGTGACCCTGGAGGATATTCTCGAGGAAATTGTCGGAGATATTGCGGATGAACACGACGAGATTGACGAGGAGGCGGATGCGTTGGTAACGCAATTGCATCCAGAAACAGATGGCTCGTACATGGTGGATGGAGCGGCTACGATTCGGAATCTAAATCGTACTATGGAATGGCGTTTACCCGATGTCGATGCTGCTACGATTGCTGGATTAGTGATTCATGAAGCTAAACGAATTCCGAAGGCTGGTCAGGTGTTTCTATTCCACGAATTCCGATTTGAGATTGTAAAGAGAGAGGGGAACCGCATCACTCGATTGAGAATTTCGCCGCGTCCCACGCAACCTCCCATCAACTAATACAAAATTCTTGTTAGCAAAAGGTCACTGCAACATTAGTGCCCCGCCAGTGATATTCAGATCTTTTTGGATTTACGCTCCGGAGATTTGCTCTGGAGTGACGTAAGACTTTGTATTCAAATGTTAATTTTTAGTCTCATTGGTAAATTGATGGCTTGCCGCGGACGCTTATCCTCCACAATAGTCGTTCAGACTTAGGTCTTGTTGGCGCACCGATCGGTGTTGCGCAATGCAGGGTCATCTGGGTATCCCAAATTGCAATGTCGCCGACAGCATACTTGTGCGCATATAGATATTTGTCTTGCAGACAATGTGCCTTCAGTCCGGCAATCAAATTGCTTGCCTTCTCTTCTTCCATTCCGTCAATGGTGAATGCAGTGCCAGCAATGGCGTAAAGAGCGCGTTCCCCAGTTACGGTGTGGGGACGCACGAGAGGATGTGGCACTGGTGGCACCCGAGCGGCTTGCGTGCCCGTTAGTTGCCGAGTTCGACGTTCACCGTCTCGGCCGGATGTTGCCCCGTAAAAATGGATAGCAGTCATGCCAGCAATATTTTCCTTTATGGAAACGTCGAGGTCGTCATATGCGGCTTTCGTATCGACCAATCGCGTTTCTCCGCCGACGTCCGGCACTTTTCGTGCATAAAGCATGGTTGCGGTTGCCACGTCCGCTTCGTACGCTTGATCGGTATGCCAAAAAGCGGCGCTATTGCGACTTAGGTCATCCTTGCCTGGTAGATTCCCCACTGCGAGAAGATCCGGATAGTCGGGCATCCTGGAGGTATTAACTACATGTTGTATAGGCGTGCCCCATAACCGGCCAAACTGCAAATACTGACCCACGTTGCATGCCTGATTTTTAAGAACAACAAGGCGGTGATCGTAGAGTACCTTTGTTAGACTGCGAAATGTTTCGTCGGAAACGCCGGCTGCAAGATCGAGGCCATACACGGAACGGCCGAACGGCCCATCGAGTTTCTCGTAGCGAATCACGTTTCGATACCTCTCCAGTTAGGGCTAAGCATAGCACTTTGTAATTTTGTGAAAAGGCCCGGAGGATATCCTTTATTTCATAAGATCAAGACGTGTTTGGGTTATGCTGTTGTCGAGGTGTAATTTCGGTATTTATTTATTTTTTTTGGGCGTCAAGGTCGAGAGAATTCGCTATTTCCT
>PTKD01000099.1 GCA_002938115.1 Alphaproteobacteria bacterium MarineAlpha9_Bin7
ATACCCATGCTGTTTACATTACGTATCGCTATCTTCACTGTTTCCTGGATGTCTATGTCCTGGATGTTCACGCTAAGTGGTATCGCGGCTTATGCTGCAGATGACGCCCTTGTGGCCACCCTTTTGTCGGAAAAACGTTGCGCAGGCTGTGAACTAAGCGGGATCGATCTTACGGGCGCCAACCTGATTGGAGCCGATCTCTCAGGCGCCAATCTTGAGGAAACAAATTTTACCAATGCAAACCTCTGGCGCGCCAGGCTTGCCGGTGCAAATTTGAGGAGAGCGGTTTTTGTAGGAGCAAATCTACGGGATGCAGATCTTTCTGGCGCAAATCTGCTCGAAGCTAATCTTGCAGGAGCTAACCTAAAGTTCATTGTCGCGAGAAAAGCTCTGTTTCAAAGGGCTAAAATCGGTCGGGCCAATCTCCTCCGCGCCGACCTTCGCGAGGCAAATTTGGCTGAGGCTGATTTAACCGGGGCATACCTCGGACACGCGAACCTCCAGCACTCTATTGTCGCCGGCGCAATCTTTCAAAATACGGTCCTTCACGATGCAAATCTCCGGTACCTTGACCTTACCGACCTTGACCTCGTATCCACGAATTTACGTAATGCTGCTCTTGAAGGGGCGCTATTCTGCCGTACCAACACTGCCTGGGGAGAAGAAAATGGTGACTGCCAGGATTAGTGGAAATTGCCAATTCCATACCCTAACCTGTTAACATTGAGTGGTACGGTATTTACGGACGATTGATACCAATCAATCAGTTTAAATCTCGAGAGAGATTTAACACCAGACAAACATGACATCTGACTACGCGTCAGGGCTCAAAACTTAAGCCGACCCACGTCCCGTTGGCTCGCTTCCAAACCCCTAGAAGGGATGCAATGCTCAGGTGCGTAGGTCGGGAAAGTTACACCAAATATTAGCCCAACATATCACTCCATATCGCTCTCGCCCAATCATCAGCATTTGCAGCGACAATTTCAAACCTGCCCGGAGATAACCCCTTAGCACCCTTGATGGCTGCCATTTTACCCGACGCGTCATCCCAGTCATATACGGCGGTGACCGAAATACCTTCGGTCCCACTAACTAAACTGTAGCAGGTGTTTGCCATACTTGGTCTGGCGGGTTCTTCCCCATTTATCAATGCTACTGTTGCAGCCGCACAAACCTTCGCCATAGAATTTGCGATGAAACCCGATTTCGGAACCTTACCCACAGTAGTGGCATCGGTTGCATCACCTACTACATGGATCTCAGGATGGATCGTGGACTGATAGGTCCAAGGATTCACTGGACACCAGCGTCTCCCGTCGGGCCGGAGGCCCGCCAAGTCGACAGTATCACTTGCCCGTTGGTTGGGGATAATGTTTCCCACGTCAGCCCGGATATCATCAAAATCAGTTGAAATTGTACGAGTTGAAGCGTCTACCTTAATTACCGCGTTATTGGTTCGGTAGTCGATAATACCCTCATAGTAAGCATCCCATGCAGCCTTAAATAACTTGCCTTTGGAGATAATCTTCTCATTCGAATCAAGCACGATCAATTTAGAGCCCGGCTTGTTCTTTTTAAGATAATCTGCGATCAGGGATGCTCGTTCGTAGGGACCCGGCGGGCAACGATACGGCCCAAAGGGAACAGATAGGACCACCGTTCCTCCCGCTGGCATCGCGGCCAATTCCTCTCGAAGTTGCTGCGTTTCCGCTCCAGCCGACCAGGCAGCAGGGAAAACTGCGCGCCCTACTGCGTCAAGGCCATCGATTTCGTCGTTAAGCAATGTAATTCCAGGCGATACAATTAAGCGATCGTAACTAATCATTCCGTCCGAAATTCGAACCATCTGTCGGCCGGGATCAATCTCAGTAACAGTATCGTGAACCACCTTAATCCCATGGTTTGTCTTGAGCGCATTGTAACTGACCGTAATGTCACCCATCTCCTTGAGGCCACCGATCACCCAATTGCTTATGGGGCAAGATCTAAATACGGACTCGCGTTCGATCATTACCACTTCGATCGATCGATCTTGGAGGCGGATGTATTTTGCCGCCGTAGCTCCACCCCAACCTCCACCGATCACCACCACGCGTGGGCCTGATTTGGGCATGATCTCGCCCTGGGCAAAAGCCGGTAAAGACCAACTTGCTAGCCCAACAGTACCAACGCCCGCCATGCCATTAGTAAGGAACTTCCTTCGAGTTATAGTCATTTTCGTCCCCTCCCCCTTATCGTAGTCTCGCGTAGTAGTGCGCCAGCGCCTCAATGTCATCATCACTAAGATCCCGAGTGATTATCATTTGCAAAGCATTCGAATTGGTTCGGGAGCCAGCCTTGTACTCCGCCATAACCTTGGCTAAATATGTGACTGGCTGACCAGAGATTCGGGGACCTAAATCACCACCCTTACCGTTCGGTCCGTGGCACTCCACACACTTCGCGGCAGCAATGGGGGCGCCAATAGCTGCCTTGCTTGCTTTGTTAGGGGTAGGTGTGTCAATCCAAGAATGTGAAGAAAACCAATCCGCAATCGCCCCAATTTGCGCGTCGTTAAACGCCTGCGCAATTATGTTCATCACATAAAATTCACGCTCACCCTTTTGGTATGCACGCATTGTATCAGCCAAGTATTTTGCATTTTGCCCACCAAGAATCGGGATAGTATTACCAGGAGATGCCCCTGCTGTTCCGTGGCAACCCGCACATGTTTGTGATAGCCGAAAACCTTCGGATGTATCGGCGTAAGCCGTCCCTGACACGAATACAACAATCAGACCTACTAACCAGCCACGCATAAATCTTAATTCCATGCCTGTCCCCTTTATTACTCTCACTCTGTGTCCCTGAGGCACGGAGCACCTCATACAACTTAGACGTTAGTATATCAGAATTTTCCGCCGTGATGCCCTCACGAAAATTGATGGTTTGATATGTCGTTTGGGCCTGTCTCAATAACCAAGTCTTTCGCCGACACCTAAACAGCAACACCGGCTCAATTCGGAAGAATCAACCAGAGCAAACTTCTCCCTATTCATAGTTCCTTGGATATAAATACACCAGTAGCCCGGTGAATTACACAAGATCTTATACCTAGCCAGAACGACCAGTCTGCAGATCGACAGCACGATTCTGCTACTGGTGTGTCATCCACCACTCCGTAGCTAGGCGCTGGGATTCGGTTACTTGTCCTGAAGTCATGCCCTTAACAAGTCTTTCCTCTCTCTTCCTGCCGAGGTCCTGACCTAGCACTTTGGCAATCTTAAACCACATGTATGCCTTAACCTGATCCTCCGGCATTACCGCGTTATGTAGATACCAGGAATAAAGTCGTGTAGCTGCTACTGCATTTTTTTGATGTACAGATTTAAGGTACCAATCTAAGGCCTTGTCCTTTCGAACCACCGTCCCATGGCCATACCGATATATATCACCCAGGTACAACTGACACTTATCATGACCCCGTTCTGCGCACCTGAGAAATTCTCTTACCGCAATATTGTATTTTCCTTTTTCATAAGCAGCCCAAGCCCCCTCAAAGTCAGCCTTTACCGATATATTGGTGAAAAGCAACGTGGTCATGAATAGAGAGAACGACAGCACTAGAACTTCGCCCACATTTTTGTGAAAAGCGGACAAGTTGGGGCGTGTCGTTCCAAAGGCAAGGAACAACTCGCCGACAACTCGGGGCAACAGCCCGAGCTTTAACAAATTCCGTCTGCCAAAGCTGAAATCGGAATCACGAATTTCTTATCCCTTATTTTGGACAACTTGAATCATCTACCCCCCACGGCATCATGGTTCCACAGAATATCGCTCCTTCAAAATCAGAATTCCCCAACAGCGCATCCGATAGGTTGGCGCCTGTCAAATCAGCCTGGAAAAAATATGCGCCGGTCAAATTGGCCTCGCCAAACTGCGCGCGTGTCAAATTCGCCGAGTAAAAATGTGCATTGGTCAATATAGCATCGGTCAAATTGGCCTCTGTCAAATTAGCCTTGCTAAAATCAACATCGTGCAAATTCGCTGACTCCAAATTAGTGCTGGTTAAATTAGCCATAAAAAAGTCTGCACTAATTAAGTTGGCCTCTGCCAAATCCGACTCCATTAAAAATGCGCCCCGTAAATCTATGCCCTTTAAATTTGCCTGGCGGAAGTCGGCATTGACCAAGTCAGCTCCCCTTAAATCAACCCCGCTCAAGTCGGTATTAGAAAAATTGGCCCCAGTAAGATCACATTCCACACAATGATTTACTAATTTTAATTTTTGAAGATCTGTTTCATCAAAAGCCCAGCATGGAGTCACACACAAAATTACGAAAACAACCCAAGCAACATGTCCTCTTCTGTATGAGCATGGTCCGGAACCAAATTCCCTAGCACCTGCTAGGCCAAAACAGTTATTTATTCGCATGCAAAGATTCATTCCACAGCTCCCTAAACTCACACCAACCATGGAAGGCACCTTTTTATTATTTTGTTTGCTCAGTTATATAAGCAACAACGTTATTTATTTCTTCTGTAGTATCCAAACCCCGGAATGCCATTTTAGTTCCTGGAACAAAGGATTGGGGTTTAATAAGGTACCGGGACAGACTTTTTTGATCCCATACGATACCGGCGTTTCTCATTGCCCTCGAATACTTAAAGTTCTGCAGCGTACCCGATGTTCGCCCAATGATCCCAAATAAATTAGGACCAATCCTATTTATTCCGTCTTCCTCAAGAAGGTGGCAAACTTTACATTTGTTGAATACTTTTTTACCCGCAATTGGATCCCCTTCAATGCTTGTATCACTTACTTTTTCACCTACCACTACCGTTGGGGCGAGCCCGGCAGCTCCAGGAGCCTCAACAACAATGACACCGACCATCGGTGGGTGCACCCCGCAAGTGAACGGGATAATAATTGGTTCATCGAAGCGGAGGGTTGCCGTACTGCCCGGCATCAAAATTCCAGAATTGAATTCCCGCTCTAAACCAACCGCGCTATGCTCTATTGTGTGCACATTGATGAAACGCACGCACTCACCAGGTTTTAGATACACATCTCCAGGCCCAAATACATGAGTTATCTCAACATTGTGGGTTGCACTACACTCTTGAGCACGCGCGACGAACGGCAAGAGCATTACGAGCGCAAAAGCCGTCAGCCCTGTGAGTAACGGTCTAAAACCAAAAATTCGCTGATCAGAAAACATTTACCCAGATCTATCACACAATTAATATTGCGAGCCAATTTTTTCTGTAGCATATACACACGGAATAAACATGGCATAGGATTCGAAACTCACTCAAACAGGACAATTTTAGCACAAGATAACAAAAATTACCGCAGCCAGCAGAGCCTTTGCACTCCGGCACAATTTATTTCTCGCCACCGACAAAATTGAATATCCTTAAATGAGGCCTAACATTTTTCGAAATTTTCTTAGAAATTTCCGGCCAAAAGTATCTATAATTCACAAATGGTAACAACCAGGTACACTCGCACATCAAATGCAGCCAGACATTTGGCACCAACATGCCTCATTTTTGTGCTTGTTGTCCTTTTTTTTACCTGTCCTTATTCTCTTTTCACCCCGGTATACGCACAAGAAACCGCAGATACTTCACTTAACCGTGGCTCGTTCTCACTCGTGGACCACAACGGTCGCGCCGTAACTCAACAGAATTTCCGTGGCTCCTACCTCCTCGTCTTTTTTGGATATACCCACTGCCCCGACATCTGTCCAATTGCCCTGACGCTGATTGCAAATGTGATGGATTCACTTGGGGAAAATAGTAAAAGCGTGCAACCAATTTTTATTACCCTTGATCCAGAACGCGACACACCCGAGGTTTTGCGAAAATTTGTATCCTATTTTCATCCCAAATTGATTGGTCTGACTGGAACCCCCGACCAAGTTTCTACTGTCGCAAAGTCATATTTTGTTAAATATCAAAGATTTATACCAGAAACTTTCTATGATACTTTAAATAATAAGGAGGGACTGGACTATTTCCTTGACCACACTGCAGCTAGTTACCTCCTGGGCCCCAGCGCCGAAGGCATAGCACTTTTTCAGCACGGTACCTCAGCAGGCGAAATGGTAGCCAAAATCCGCAGCACTATGGAGTAAAATGGTACTGGGTGTTCTCACAAAAACGTAAATCCCGGATAACATTAAGGTTGCCGCTTCTCCACAAACGTTATCACTTCTTTATGAATTCTCTTTACTCACCAGCCACAGACTTCACTTAGGCTCTTTATAACACTCAACGCCTACTTTAGGATCCCTACTCAGTCGTGATACAGTGGCCCACGCAACAACTTTCCAGGCAAAGCTCCCGTGTGTTGATTTTCCTTCAGCACCACCTGGCCTGCCACAATCGTTGCTAACATTCCATCCGCATATTGTTTTAATCGTTTTGCTCCCGAGGGCAAATCATGAGCAACAGTGGGCATTTGTGGTTCTATCGTTTTTGGATTGAAGATTGTGATATCCGCCACCATTCCTTCGCGCAACAGTCCGCGGTCATGGAACCCCCAACTAGTCGCAGTATCATACGTTATCATGCGAACCGCCTCCTCAAGCGATAGCGCTTCTTCATCGCGCACCCAGTGACTTAAAAGGTGCGTCTGAAGGGAACTATCCATAATCTGCGAAACGTGGGCCCCTGAATCGGAAAACGTAACTTTCGAATATGGGTGCCTCATAAGTTCGAGCGCATCATCTTGGTTTTCATTCGCAAAAGGTTGCCGAAAAAATACTTTTAAGTCATGCCCCAGAGCAATTTCTATCATTGCCTCAGCAGGCGTCACACCTAGTGCCCGAGAAATTTCACCCACACTACGATGAGGGCGGGGTATTCGGTCCATGACGTACAGCGTATCCCATTCAGGGGGCCTCGGCTCGGCTCCAAAGGCTTTAGGGCCCTCATACGGGCGATTGGCAACCTCAATTAGCCTTTCCCGTGTTGCTAAGTCGTTCTTCAGTGTCTCAAGCTGAGCATCGAGAGGCATTTTTCTGAAATCCAGCCAAACCTCCCAGTTATCAAACGGGGTAGAAGTTTCGAAGGAAAGAAGCGAATTGATCTCGCGACTGTGCACCTGTGTAAAAATACGGGCGCCTTTAAGATTCTCCTCCTCGATGAGGTCGTAAAACATTTTCCACTGTCCAGGATATTCCTTGCGGCTTAGGCTGCCGAACGTGACCGGCCTACCAGTTTCCTTCGAGAGATCCGCTAGGCCGCGATAAAAATTTATCATCTCCGCCGTCTCGCCCCGCTTC